>NZ_RZOJ01000016.1:0-35494 GCF_003998845.1 Mesorhizobium sp. M4A.F.Ca.ET.022.05.2.1
GTGGTTCACCCATTGGCCGGCGATCCAGAATGTCACCGGCCAGCCGTCGATCGCGCTGCCGGTCCATGTCACCGAGGCAGGCCTGCCGCTCGGCATCCAAGCGGCGGGGCGCCCGGGCGACGAGGAGACGCTTTTGTCCTTCGCCGCGCAGATGGAGAAGATTTCGGGCTGGCTGGAGCGGCGGGCGCCGCTCAAGGTGCCGGGCTAGAGAACGGAAGCACGATTTCACGATTGTGACAGCAAAGCCGTTTGCGGCCTGCGGCAATTCCCGCTAAGACGCGCGCCATCCTTGCCACTTGGGAACGCACCGATGACGGATATCGCCGCCACCGCCGAAATGCAGGCCGCGCTGCTTTCGCGCGCGCTGCCCTACATGCAGCGCTACGAGAACAAGACGGTCGTGGTGAAATATGGCGGCCATGCCATGGGCGACAGCGAGCTCGGCAAGGCGTTCGCCCGCGACATCGCATTGCTGAAACAGTCCGGCGTCAATCCGATCGTCGTGCATGGCGGTGGACCGCAGATCGGCGCCATGCTCAACAAGATGGGCATCGAATCCAAGTTCGAGGGGGGCTTGCGCGTCACCGACCAGAAGACGGTCGAGATCGTCGAGATGGTGCTGGCCGGCTCGATCAACAAGGAGATCGTGGCGCTGATCAATGCCGAAGGCGAATGGGCGATCGGGCTGTGCGGCAAGGACGGCAACATGGTGTTCGCCGAAAAGGCGCGCAAGACCATGATCGATCCGGACTCCAACATCGAGCGGGTGCTCGATCTCGGTTTCGTCGGCGAGCCGGTCGAGGTCGACCGCACGCTGCTCGACCTGCTCGCCCGCTCCGAAATGATCCCGGTGCTGGCGCCGGTGGCGCCCGGCCGCGACGGCCACACCTACAACATCAATGCCGACACCTTCGCCGGCGCGATTGCCGGCGCTTGCAGGGCCTCGCGGCTCTTGTTCCTTACCGACGTGCCCGGCGTGCTCGACAGGAACAAGAAGCTGATCGACGAGCTGACGGTCTCAGAGGCCAAGGCGCTGATCAGGGATGGCACCGTGTCGGGCGGCATGATCCCGAAGGTCGAGACCTGCATCGAGGCGATCGAGCGCGGCGTCGAGGGCGTCGTCATCCTCAACGGCAAGACGCCGCATTCGGTGCTGCTGGAGCTGTTCACCGAGCACGGCGCCGGCACCCTGATCGTGCCCTGACGCGGCAAGTTCGCCGTTTCCGAGAAACGGCCAATCGCTATAATCAGCCGGCTAATTTTTCTGCTCAAGCGATCCCATAGCCGAAGCCGTCGGCCTTGGCGCCGGACGCTGAAAAATCATCGATTCCTCCTCGGCGTCCTGCGGCGCGCCCCAGAATTCGGCGAGGCTCGGTCCGTCCGTCACGCGGCGGTCGCGGACCAGGAACCCCCAGACTTCGCGAAACCAGACGCGGCGGCCCATCTTCGTGTACCACCGCATCGAATGGCGCTGCTCGGGATCGCGATGGAACAGGACGCGCGCCAGCGCCTTCGGCCGCGACTGCACGGCGAGCTCGATCAGCTTGACGCTGAAGAACAGCATCCACGGCTGCAGCCGCGTCATCTTCAGCACCTGGTGCTTGTAGTCCCAAAGCCGGACATCGGTCTGGATCACCCTGCGATCCCGGGCGATGCGGAAGAACGGCGTCCAACGGTGCGGCGTGACATAGAGCGCCTGGATCTGGTCCGGATCGTAGGCGATGAGCTGGCGGAAGCCGCGCCACAGATCGTGAAAGCCCTCGTCCTCGAATCCGGCCACCCACGTCGCCATCGATAAGATACCGTGCCGCCTGAGCAGCCGGATCGCCTCGCGGTCGGACGCGGTGCTGCCGCCCTTGCGGATCAATGACAACGTCTCCTCGTCAGTGTTCTCCATGCCGAGCAGCCAGCGGATGACACCGGCCTTGCGATAGAGATGCAGGATATCGGCGTCGCGCACGATGTCGTCGGCGCGGGTCGAGCCGACGATCAGCACCGGCACGCTCTCGGCGATCATGGCCTCGAGAAAGGCCCGCCAGGCTCTCTTCGAGGACGTCGGGTTCTCGTCGGCGAGATTGATCAGCTCGACGCCATGCTCACGGTGCAGCCAGGCGATCTCGCGCGCGAATTTCACGGGATCGCGATGGCGCCAGCGGGTCCAGAAGCCGCGCTGGCCGCAGTAGTTGCACAGATGCGGACAGCCGCGCGAGAATTGCATGACCACGGCGCGCTTGCCGCCCCAATAGCTGTAGCGTCTGACATCGATCAGCTCCCAGCCGACACGATAAGCATCGAGATTGACGATCGTGCCTGCGGGGCGCGTGGCGAAAGGACGGTCGAGGTCGTCGCGATAGGCGATGCCGGCCACATCGGCGAGCGGCCGGCGCCGGTCCAACGCCTCGACCAGCGACACGATGGTCGCCTCGCCTTCGCCGCGCACGATGAAATCGAAGGCATCGGTCGCGGCCAGTATGTCGTGCCAATGGTAGGTCGGAAACACACCGCCATAGATCACCAGCGTCCGCGGCGAGCGTACCTTGACCATCCTGGCGATCCGCAACGCGGTCGGATGTGCCGACGTCGAACCGGAATGGCCGATCAGGATGCAGTCGGGATCGCCGCGCAGCGCGTCGTCAACCAGCGTCGGAAGCGGCATTGGCCCGAATTCGGCATCGACGAGCCGCACCTCATGGCCTGCGTCGAGCAGCGGACCGCCGAGCGCCAAAAGGCCGAGCGGCGGCAAATGGTCGTCCGGCACGCGGCTGCCGATGGCGGTGTGCGGCGGGTTGATCAGCACGATTTTCATGGCGGACCCTTTGCGGTGGCGATCCGCTGGTCCTAACCGTCGATCTGGATGGCGAGTTGGCTTGCTTCAGCAGTTTCGGTGCAGCTTTTCCGCAGGAATGGCGCGCCGGCCGCTACCGCCTGAGATGCGCGAGCGGCACGTGGCCTGGTCCCTTGATGTTCTGCAGCACGAGCTGGGTGTGCACGTCGCGCACGCCGGAGAGCCGCATCAGCCGGTGCATGACGAAGGCGTTGAGGTCGTCGACCGAGGGCACCATCACATGCAGCAGGAAATCATGGTCGCCGGTCATCGTCCAGCAGGAGGACACCTCGTCCATGCGCTGCACGGCGGCGATGAAGCTTTCCGGCGAGCCGTCGCTGTGGCTGGTGAGCCGCACCTGGATGAATACCTCGACCATCAGCCCCACGGCGCGGCGGCTGAGGACGGCGGCGAAACCCTTGATGATGCCGGCGCTCTGAAGCGCCTCGAAACGCCGCGCGCACGGCGTGGTCGACAGGCCGATCTCCTGCGCCAGCTCCGATACGGGCTTGCGTCCGTCGCGCTGCAGGATATCGAGCATCTTGATCTCGAAATCGTCAAACTGAGGCATTTTCACTCTCCAACAGCCTTTCGATAGCGTCTTTTACCTCGAATTGCGCAAGCAGGCCATGATCAAAGCGGAATTGCCTCGCTGTCTCGGGCTAAGCTTCGGAAATAATTGACCCAGTCATGATTTCGCGAGGAGAAGAGCCATGACGATCAGCGTTGCCGATTACGCCCGCGACTGCGCGGCGCAGGGGCTGCGCGGCGACTATTCGGTCTGCCGTGCCGATTTCACCGTGGCGCAGGGCTACGACTACAGCGCCGACGAGCAGGCGGTGTGGCGCACGCTGTGCGACCGCCAGACCAAGCTGACGCAGAAGCTCGCGCACCGCTCCTATCTCGACGGCGTCGCGGCACTCGGCCTACTCGACCGGATCCCGGATTTCGGCGTGATCAGCGAGAAGCTGCGCAAGCTGACCGGCTGGGAGATCGTCGCCGTGCCGGGCCTCATCCCGGCCGCGCCCTTCTTCGACCATCTCGCCAACCGCCGCTTCCCGGTCACCAACTGGCTGCGGACGAAGGAGGAGCTCGACTACATCGTCGAGCCCGACATGTTCCACGATTTCTTCGGCCATGTGCCGATCCTGACGCAGCCGGTCTTCGCTGACTTCATGCAGATGTATGGCCAGAAGGCGGAGGACTTGATCGCGCTTGGCGGCGACGAGATGATCACCCGCCTCTACTGGTACAGCGCTGAATATGGGCTGATCCGGGAACCCGGCCAGCCGGTGAAGGCTTTCGGCGCCGGACTGATGTCGTCGTTCACCGAATTGCAGTTCGCCATCGAGGGCAAGGACGCCCACCACGTGCCCTTCGACCTCGAGACGGTGATGCGCACCGGCTACGAGATCGACAAGTTCCAGCGCGCCTATTTCGTGCTGCCGTCCTTCGACGTGTTGCGCGATGCCTTCGGTAGCGCCGATCTCGCCGGCATCGTCGCCCGCCACAAGGGCAAGCCGGCGCTCGACCCGGCGACGGTCTAGTGCATGTCGCCCAAAGCGCGCAGCGGTTTGGGAGAAAGACATGCATCAAGATAAGTGCTTGTAGCGCGGCGCCTGAATCCGTTTCAGCGCGTCGCGCTTTGAAGTCGGCGTCGCCCAGCCGACCTAGGGAGCGGTTCAGTCGCCAATGAGGCGGTTGGACCGCTCCGAGTATTTGCGGCCACTTGTCATCAGCAAGCTGCCACTTGGGTCAGCAAGCTGCCGGGATCAGCCGGCATCCGCCGCCTCGGCCTTCAGCCGGGCAAGCTGCTCGCGCTGCAGGTCGAGCGCGGCGGTGATAAAGCGCTGGACGGCGGCCAGTTCGGCGTCGCTGAAGCTTGCGATCAGCCTTTCCCCGTCCCGCGCGATCGCGCCATAATAGCGCGCCGACAGCTCGCGGGTCAGATCGGTCGCCTCGATCACCACCTTGCGCCTGTCTTCCAAGCTGCGTGTGCGCGTCAGCAAGCCGCGCGCCTCCAGCCGGTCGATCAGCGCGGTGACGGCGGCCGGCGTCAGCCCGGTCGCCACCGCCACCGCGCCCGCCGATTGCGGGCCGCCATAAAGCAGGCCGAGGCATTGGCGCTCCGCCGCATTCAGCCCGAGCCTCGCTCCAACCGCTTCGTCATAGGCCTGGGTCGCATCCTGCCAGCGCATGATGGCCTGGCTGATGGTGGCCGTCATATCGGTTCGATTCGTGCTTGACGATTTTATTTCGATCATCTAACTATCAAATTGTCTAACATTAAGACGACAGTAGCAATATGCGACCACAGCTTGCGCAAGGCAAGGCCCGGTCGCCGACAAGGAGCAGAAAATGAGCATGATTCACCAGCGGACTCCCCTCTCGCACGAAGAGGAGTTCAAATACGCCAAGCTGGCGATGGAATGGTACGGCTGGGGTTCGCCGATCGGCCTCGGCATTCTGCTGGTCGCGTTGGCGGCAGCAGCGGTGCTGGTGCGCATCGCCGTCTACGGGCTTTAAGCCCGGCGGCGGAACAATTCCCCCCAAAGGCGCGCCAGGGCGGCGCCGGCGGCCTGTCGGGTTGCCGGCGCCGCCTGCTTCTTCCGAATGATTGATTTCCTCCCGGACGGAAAACCGCGACGCACTTTTCCTGGAATTGCCTAGACGGCGATGATCTTGCTCAGATGATCGCCAAGCCGGCAGGCCAACGCGGTGATGGTCGTGGTGGGATTGCATTCGCCCGAGGTGCAGAACACCGAGGAGCCGCCGACATAGAGATTGTCCATGCCGTGCACCTTCGAATTGGCATCGACCACGCTCTTGGTCACATCGGTGCCCATGCGCGTGCCGCCCATATGGTGGTGGCCGGCCGTCTCCTCATTCGTCGGATAGTCCCCGCCATTGAGGATCCAGTCGGCGATGCGCACCCGGCCAAGGTTCTTCTCGGCCAGCGTCTTGCCGAACAGCCTGAGGCCTTCGAGAATTGTGCGGCGTTCCAGCGGGGACTTCTTCCAGTGCAGTTCGATGCGCGGCACGCCGGCGTGGTCGACATCGGTCTTCGACAGCGCGATCCGGTTCGAGGCCAGCGGCGCCTGTTCCCACGCGACATAGAGCTGGGCGGCGCAACGCAGGCGCTGGCTGAGCTTGGCGGACATCCATTCGGCCATGTCGGGTGCCGTGCAGGCGAGGTCGGCGATCAATCGCTTGACACTGGGATAGGGCGACTCGATGAGCCTGATGCCGAAATTCAGGATCTGCAGCCGCTCCATGGCGGTGAGCGTCGGCGAGAAGAAGGCCTCGTTGACGGCATCGACCTCGAACTCGCCATAGTCCGCCAGGATGGCGTTGCCGCCCTCGAAGGTCGGATGCTCCATCCAGTAGCGGCCGAGGGCTTGCGCGTTCGGCACCACGCCGCCATTCGAGCGCTGGTTCGACCACAGGAGCAGCCGCGAATTCTCCAGCCCGCCGGTGCACACGATGAAGTAGTCGGCGCTGAAGACGCCGGCGTCCTGGCCGTTCGACCACAGCCGGGCGCCGCTCACCCGCCTGCCGTCGCCTGCAAGTTCGGTGGCATAGGTGTTGAGCACCACGGCGATGTTCTTGCTCTTGTCCAGCTCGTCAGCGAACTTCTCGCCGAAGCGCACTGCACCGCTCTTGATCAGCTGCACCCAACGGATGTCGTCCGAGATTGGCACATCCGGTCGGAAGTCGGGCAGCTCGAGGATGTCGTGGACTTCCGCCAGATAGGGCTCGATGTCGGCGCGGCTGATCGGCCAGCCGGTGTCCGGCGCCCAGGCCTTGGGCTCGAAATCCTGGCTGTCGAGCACCCGGCACCAGCCGGCCCAGTGATTGGAGGAGCCGCCCATGAAGCGCAGCCGCGTGATGTCGAGATCGAAATAGGGATCGCCCACAGTGGTGCCGCGGTAGAAATCCTGCGATTCGTCGCTGAATTCGCGCGATCCGGCCTCCAGCACGACCACAGGAATGCCTGCAGCGCCGAGCTTTCTGGCGATCGTGGTGCCCGCCGGGCCGGAGCCGAGGATGCAGGCCTTGGCGGCGAAATTCGCCGCACGGAAGGCTTCGTAGCTGTCGAAGATCACGCGAGATCGCTCCGCTTCAGGATCCAGCCATTGACCTCGACGATCTCGTCCGGATCGACGACGGGCTGGTTGCGGAACAATGACAGGGCCGGCAGCGCGATCAGCGCCTGCACGATTGCGCGGCGCGACATTCTCTTGACGAAGAAGCTCATGATAACGTCTTTCGATGGGGACCTCGATCCACGCATGACGTTCCCCGAACGGCACACGCCGGCCAGGACAGGCCAGTTTCGTGCCAACCCTAGCCGATACCTTGCCACAACCGGGTAAACGTCGTGGTTGCATGCGAACATGGTTAGGAATTCCTCGCAGGCGCGTGCCGGTGCGAGCGTGCGCTCCGCCGATGGATCTCAGGCGGCTTCCGAGACATCGCGATCGAGGATCGACAGGTTGCGGCCGCGATGCTTCGCCTCGTAGAGCCGCCGGTCGGCGGCGCGCATAAGCTCGGAGACGTTGACGCCTTCGCCACATATGGTGCCGCCGATGGAGACGGTGAGCGGCACGGTGCGCTCGTCGACCGGACGGAAGCGGATCAGCTCGACCTCGCGGCGAATACGCTCGGCGACGCGCTTGGCCTCCTGCGCGGTGGCGCCGACCAGGAAGGCGGCGAATTCCTCGCCACCGATCCGGCCGAGCACGTCGCCACTGCGCACGCCGCGCTCGATGGCGCTGGCGATCAGCAGCAGCGCTTCGTCGCCGGTCAGATGGCCGTAGCTGTCATTGATCATCTTGAAGTGATCGGCGTCGATGATGAGCAGCGCGCCGCGATCGGATTTGCGCCGGGAGCCGTCGAGTGCGGCAAAGAAGCTTTCGCGGTTGAGCATGCCGGTCATGTCGTCGCGGCTCGCCTTTTCCGACAGGCGCCGGTGCGCGGCGGCAAGCTGGGCATGCGCGCGGGCGAGATCGCGATGCGCGCTCTTCAATCTGTCGCCCTGCCAGAAGGTTGTTGCGCTGGCGATCCAGGCAAGCACCAGCGGGAAGACCGTCGACGTCAGCCATATGGCGCGGTTGACCGAGAGACCCAATGCGGGGACGATTATAAGCGTCAACAGAAGCGAGACGGCTACCGAAGCGCAAGCAACGGCGGCGGACTTCAGAAATAGGCGATTCATCGCTGACTCCCCACAGAACCGCCTCTGTGCCAGCAAGCGCTGAAGGTGACCTTTCGGCGATGGCTAAAATTTGAAACGACGCGCCATTTCATCGAAAGCGACGCGCATAAGTTGTGGATAAATCCCAGCCAGAGATTTTGTTTCGTGCCATAAGGAGCGCATGACGACGCAGCCAGACCCCGCCCGCTTCGCCCACGTCACCGACTGGGTGTTCGATCTCGACAACACGCTCTATCCGCACCATTCGAACCTGTTCGCGCAGATCGACGTGAAGATGACTGCCTATGTGGGCGAGCTCCTGACGTTGCCGCGCGACGAGGCGCGCAAGCTGCAGAAGGAACTCTACCAGCAGTATGGAACGACGCTGAACGGCCTGATGACGCGTCACGGCATCGACCCGGACGACTTCCTCGAAAAGGTACACGACATCGACTATTCCTGGCTGGTGCCGGATCCAGTGCTCGGGGCCGCGATCCGCCAGCTTCCCGGCCGCAAGTTCATCTTCACCAATGGCGACCGCAGGCATGCCGAGCGCACCGCGCGACAGCTCGGCATCCTCGACCACTTCGACGACATTTTCGATATCGTTGCGGCGGGGCTCAACCCCAAGCCGGCGCGCCAGACCTATGAACGGTTCGCCGAGCTGCATTCCGTCACCGGTCACAATGCGGTGATGTTCGAGGATCTGGCCCGCAATCTCTCGGTGCCGAAATCGCTGGGCATGACCACGGTACTGGTGGTGCCACGCAATTTCGAGCCGACCTTTTCGGAGATCTGGGAACGCGACCCGGCCAATGAGGACGATGTCGATTTCGTCACCGATGACCTTGCCGGCTTCCTGACGGCAATCGTCGAAGTCAGGACCTGACGCCGTCATCCGATCGGACGGTGCATGCCGCCCGAGCGCGTGCGCGGCTGGCTCCGGTCAGTCGAAGTCCGGGATTGTGCCGGGCGGCAGCCCCAACCGCCCATTCAGATCCCTCAGGAAGCGGCACCAGGCAGGTGGGTCTCCCTCATCCTTCCCATTGCCATTGCCGTCGGATGAAAATCCGTTGCCGAAGCCATTGCCGCAATTGGCGTTGCCGTTGAAGCTGCCGCCATTGCCGTTGCCATTGAAGCTGCCGGCGTTGCCATTGCCGTTGAAATTGCCGGCGTTCCCGTTGCCGTTGAAGCTGCCGGAATTGCCGTTGCCGTTGAAGCTGCCGCCTTTGCCGTTACCGCTCGAGGTATCGCTGTTGGCCAGGCCATCGGCAAATCCGATATGGCCGCGGCCAAAGGGAAAGTCGGCGATCCTGTCCGCTATCGAGGCGACAGCGACGACGTTGGCGACGCACAGCATGCCGAGCGCGAGGCCGCTTCCCGTTAACAGCCTCGCCCCGACCCGACGGTTGCCGTGCCGGACGCAAACTGATGGTCGCGCCGCGGCCATCAGCGGTTTCCCCGGCCATTGAAATTGCCGTTGAAGGCCCCAACGTTGCCGTTGCCGTTGAAGGAGCCGCCGTTGAAGTTGCCGTTGAAGGCGCCGACGTTGCCGGTGCCGTCATACTCGCCGGTGTTGCCGTTGCCGTTGAAGGCGCCGACATTGTGATTTCCGCTGGTCGACGATGTGTTGTCGTTGCCGTTGAAGGCGCCGACGTTGCCGGTGCCGCTATTGAAGGCGCCGACGTTGCCGGTGCCGCTGTTCTTGTAACCGACATTGCCGCCCGCGAACCCGAGCGGATTCATGCCGCGGACATCTGAACCGATGGACTGGCCGTAGTGGCCGATGCTTTGCTGGACGCGTGACATGCTGAAGGCCTGGGCGCCTGTCGTGCGGTTGTCGGCGGCCTTCGCGGCGGTCGCGCTTAGCAGGCCCATGCATAGTGCCGATACGACGCTCGGTTTCATGTGCGAACTCCTTCCGTACCCCACTGCCTCAAAAGGACTGGGATCGCCGGCGATCTGTCGCGACAGCCTCGCGCGGGGGACGGGCGCGTGGCCCGGCGATCCCAGAAGCTTCAGCGCCTTTCGACGCTACTGGTTGGCGTTGCCGTTACCGTTGCCGTTGCCCATGCCCCAGTTGCCGTTGCCGTTGACATTGCCATTGCCGATGCCCCAGTTCCCGTTGCCATTCAGGTTGCCGTTGCCGAGGCCGAAATTGCCGTTGCCGTTGCCGTTGCCGTTGGCGGCGCCGGCATTGAGGTTGCCGTTGTAGTTGCCGTTGAGGGCGCCCGCATTGGCATTGCCGTTGCCATTGCCGTTGCCGAAGCCGAAATTGCCATTGCCGTTGAAGTTGCCGTTGAAGGCGCCGGTATTGGCGTTGCCGTTGCCGTTGCCGTTGCCGACGCCAACGTTGCCGTTGCCATTGCCGTTGCCGCTACCGATCGACAATGCGGACGCCGAACCTGTCAGAGCCGACAGGACCGCCGCGGCCAGAATGATCTTCCTCATGACGTTCTCCTTGGTTTGCGTTGAACTTCCCGACCGCAACAAAGATGGCCGAGACGACGCAAGAAGAATGCGCGCAGAAAAGGCGCCTCGACATTCGGGCTGATCGGCATGTTCTGTCAGTTTTTCAGCCGATGTCCTTGTCGGGAAAAGCCGGTGGAATCGGGAAAAAACTGACAGGCATAAGGGCGTATGCCGGCGTATATTGCGCTGAGAGGCAGAAATTCGGGGCCTCTTCTCACAGCCCGGTGAACAGCAAGTCCTCTAGACACCGGCAAGAGAACAGAAGGGGCGATGCGGACTGGTATCGACACACGCGAGAACGACACTTCGAAGCCGCGGCGCCAGGGATTGGCGCGGCGCTTGATTGCCGTGCAGGAAGAACAGTGCCGGCGCCTGTCGCGCGAGCTTCACGACGATCTCGGCCAGCTGCTGGCCAGTGTCGCGCTCGAACTGCACGGCATCCGCGCAGGATCCCTGGAACAGGGCGAGCGTCTCACGCGGGCTGTCATGCTGGTCGATCAACTGAGCGCCAGGGTTCACGCCGCCGCCTGGAGCCTGCGGCCCGCCGACCTGGATCACCTGGGGCTTCGCGCCTCCGTCGAGGATCTCGCCGCCATGCTATGTGCCCAACTCGAAATCCCTTGCGACATGGACCTCGAAGCACTTTCGTGCCCACTCGCCCCCGAAGTGTCCCTGACCCTATACCGTATCGCGCAAGAGGCGCTTACCAACATCGGCAAGCACGCTCAGCCGCGCCGCGCGAGTGTGACGGCACATATTGGCGACCGCCGGCTGCGCCTTACGATCGAAGACGATGGCTGCGGGTTCGATGCCGATGCCACGCCCGGCTCCCGCGCCCTGGGGCTTGCGGGAATGAGAGAGCGCCTCGCGCTGGTCGGAGGCGAGCTGTCGATTGAAACCGCCAGGGGCAAGGGGACCACCCTCTATGCCGATGTGCCCTTGACGGACTGAGGGCTTCCCTGGACCGCGAGGCGCGCACGATTGTCTACGGCAATGTGATCCGCACCAGACATTTGTCCGCATGCGATTCTGAACGAAAAACCTCGGCAGCAGCTCGAGGTTCGCGATGGGCTACGTGAAGCGCGCCACATCCGAGACCTTTAGCTGCGGCTTACAATCGGCGCGAGGGTTCGACGAGATGTACGACCCACTGCTCCCGCTCAGGGTCTGCAGGGATAGACGCGCTCCTCCCGTCAGCCGGGACGAGCCGTCATTCGAACCATCAAGGGCAAGGGACCTCTCCACGTGATGTACCTTTGGCGGACTGATGGAGGTTAAAGGTGTCGCGTAGGCGGATATTTGTGGTCGATGACCACCCTATCGTCCTGTCGGGTATCGGGGCGATGATCGATGGTCAGAAGGATATGACGATCGTCGGACTGGCAGCGAACGCGGCCGAGGCCCTCGAAACCATCGGCAAGGCTGAGCCCGACGTTGCGGTCATCGATATCTCGCTCCCCGGCATCAATGGGGTCATGCTTATCGAGCGCCTCCTCGAACGGTTCCCCGACCTCAAGTGCATCGCACTGACGGCGCACGAAGATCCCGGCTGCCTGCGCCAAGTGCTCGCCGCCGGCGGCCGGGGGTTCGTGGTCAAACGGTCGACGACCACCGACCTGCTGCAAGCCATCAGATGCGTGCTGGCCGGCGACAATTACGTCGACCCGGCGCTGGCCGCGCGAATGCTCAGCCCGCGCAACTGCGCGCAGGGCGATGCGGGAAATCTGAGCGAGCGGGAACGGTCCGTGATCCAGCTGGTTGCACTCGGCTACAGCAACAAGGAGATATCCTCGCGGCTCAATCTAAGCATAAAGACCATCGAGACCTACAGAACCAGGGCAACCGACAAGCTCGAACTCCACTCCCGGGCGGCGATAGTGCGCTTCGCGCACTCGGTCGGATGGCTGGCCGAACTGCAATAGCAAAAGCGCCACGCACAGCGAGAAAACGGGCAGCGGGGATCGCCCCTCTAGTACTGACATTCGCTTGCAAGCCGACGAACGCGCTGCTCGGGCCTTTTGCTTGTCGCAGATTGCTGCCGGAAGACCGTGGGCGCTTTTTGCGGAATCCGCCTACAATTTGTAGAAGCGGCTGATGATGTCCCAGGCCTCGTCGGCGGTGTCGACGAAATCGATGATGTCCTGGTCGCCGGGCGTGATGGTGCCTTGCTCGGCGAGGAAATCGAGATCGATCGCACGCTGCCAGAAGGCCTTGCCGAACAGGATCACCGGTACGCGCTCCATGCGGCCGGTCTGGATCAACGTCAGCGTCTCGAAGAATTCGTCCATCGTGCCGAAGCCGCCCGGGAACACCGCGACGGCCTTGGCGCGCATGACGAAATGCATCTTGCGGATGGCGAAATAGTGAAAGTTGAAGCAAAGTTCCGGCGTCACGTAGGCGTTTGGCGCCTGCTCGTGCGGCAGCACGATGTTGAGGCCGATGGAAGGCGCGCCGACGTCGTCGGCGCCGCGATTTCCCGCTTCCATGACACCAGGCCCGCCACCGGTGACGACGACGAACTCACGATAGTAGGAACTGGCCGAATGCTGCGAGCAGAGACGGGCGAATTTGCGCGCCTCCTCGTAGTAGCGGCTGTTCAGCTCGAGGTTCTGCTTCTGCGTCTCGTTCTTCGCCGCCCAGGCCTCGCCGCCGGGCTCCGGAATACGGGCGCCGCCGAACAGGATCACCGTCGACTGGATGCCGCGCTCGGCGAGGATCATCTCCGGCTTCAGCAGCTCGAGCTGCAGCCTGACCGCGCGCAATTCGCGGCGCGTCATGAAGTCAGGATCGTTCCAGGCCAGCCTGTAGGTGTCGGCGCGTGTCTGCGGCGTGTCCGGCACGCTCTTTGCCCGCTCCAGATCCTCATCCGAATGCGGCAGCGGCGTCCATCCCGCCTTTTCCATGGGAGTCATCAAATCCACCCGTCCATTTTCTCCACTTGCGCCGTCCCGTGACGCAGTCGCGATTGACCCCTATCCGACCTTCACATAAGCAGGTTCCGCAAAAGTGTCCCGCGGTTTTGCGACAAGAACCTGCGATAGGCAAAGACTGAGGCAGGCAATTTCGCGAAGCGAACGAAGCCTGCTTGGGTCGGCGCGACTTTGAAACAGGTTAAGGCGCTGTCCCTTAACAGCTTGGTAACGGAGCGAATTGATGTCAAAGCCCGATCTGGCGAGCCTCGAAAAGACCATCGAGAAGGCTTTTGACGAGCGCGACGCGATTTCGACCGCGACGCGCGGCGAGACGCGCGATGCCATCGAGGCGGCGCTCGACCTGCTCGACCGCGGCGCTGCCCGCGTCGCCGAGCGCCAGGCCGACGGCAAGTGGCATGTCAACCAGTGGCTGAAGAAGGCGGTGCTGCTTTCCTTCCGGCTGAACCCGATGGAGATCATCAAGGGCGGTCCGGGCCAGGCGGTGTGGTGGGACAAGGTGCCGTCGAAGTTCGACGGCTGGAGCGCGGTCGATTTCGAGAAGGCCGGCTTCCGCGCCGTGCCGTCGTCGATCGTGCGCCGCTCGGCCTACATCGCGCCGGGCGCCGTGCTGATGCCGTCCTTCGTCAATGTCGGCGCCTATGTCGATTCGGGCACCATGGTCGACACCTGGGTCGGGGTCGGCTCCTGCGCCCAGATCGGCAAGAACGTGCATCTGTCGGGCGGCGTCGGCATCGGCGGCGTGCTGGAGCCGATGCAGGCCGGTCCGACAATCATCGAGGACAATTGCTTCATCGGCGCGCGCTCGGAAGTGGTCGAGGGCTGTATCGTGCGCGAGGGCTCGGTGCTCGGCATGGGCGTGTTCATCGGCCAGTCGACCAAGATCGTCGACCGAGCCACCGGCGAGGTCTTCTATGGCGAAGTGCCGGCCAATTCGGTCGTCGTCGCCGGCTCGATGCCGGGTAAGCCGCTGCCCAACGGCGAACCCGGCCCAAGCCTCTACTGCGCAGTCATCGTCAAGCGGGTCGACGCCAAGACCCGCTCCAAGACCTCGATCAACGAACTGCTTCGCGATTGATCTTTTCGGGAAACGGACGCACCCTCCGCCGGCGCGACAATCCGTCGCGCTGGTTCAACACGGAGGGGCGTCATGGACTGGAAGTATCTTCTGACAAGCTTCGAGGGTCGCATCAACCGCGCCAAGTTCTGGGCTGGCATCGGTGTATTCATTGTCATCGCCATCATTGCCTTCATTCTCGACGCGATCCTCGGCACGCGTTTTACTACGGCCAGCGGCGGCCAGATCGGCATCATCGGCGTCCTCGTCTCGCTGGCGTCGATCTATTTCGCGATTGCTCTCTATGCCAAACGCTGGCACGACCGTAACAAGTCGGGCTGGTGGACGCTGATCGGCCTTATACCTATCATCGGCGGCATCTGGTTGCTGGTCGAACTCGGCATCCTTGAAGGCACCAGGGGCGCCAATCAGTATGGACCGGATCCGCTTGCCTGAAAAATCCGACCTTACCTGGCTTTTCTTCAAAACCTCGGGCCGCGTCAGCCGCGCGGCCTATTTTCTCGGCGGATTGCTGGTCGCCATCGTCCAGGCATTTCCTCTGTATCGCTTCACGCTGGTGCCAGAAGGCTCGCCCGAGAGCAACATGTGGTCGTTCATCTTCTTCATCGCCTTCATCGGCTCGCTATGGTCGAACATCGTTCTGGCGGTGAAGCGGCTGCACGATCTCGACAAGCCCGGGATCGCGGCGCTGGTGCTGTTCGTGCCGGTCGTCTCGATCGTCGCCTTCCTCGTGCTTTGCCTGTTTCCGGGGCAGCCCGGCCCCAACCGCTATGGCAGGCGCACCAACGCGCCAGCCGATTCCTGAGCGACGATCCTCGCCATGCGCTACCGCACGCTTGATCCGAAGCTGATCATCGAGACCGCCGAGCGGCTGGAGGAGCGCGTCGCCGAGCGGTTTCCCGATGCCGGCCTGCGCGGCGTCGCCGCCGAGCTGGTGTCGCTGTCGCGCGACCTGGCAAAGGGCGCCAAGGCGCTGGAAGCGCCGCTCTGGTGGCTGCGCGGCCTCATCGCCGCCGCCGTCATTGCCGGTGCGCTGGTGTTCGTCTTCGTCGGCACCATCCTGCCGCTCGACCGGCTTTCGCGGACCAGCGACGCCCTGCAGTCGGTGCAAGGCATCGAAGCCTCGCTCAACATGATCATCCTCGCCGTGATCGGCTTCCTGGCGCTGATCAGAACCGAGGAGCGCATCAAGCGCAAGCAGGTGTTTCGCCAGCTGCACGGCCTGCGCTCGCTGATCCATGTCATCGACATGCACCAGCTGACCAAGGACCCGGCGACGCTGTCGGCGAATTTCAAGCCGACCTCGCATTCGCCGGCCCGCATTACCAACGCCGCCGACCTCGCCCGCTACCTCGACTATTGCTCGGAGATGCTGTCGATCACCGGCAAGATCGCGGCGCTGTTCGCCCAGTCCGTCAATGACGCCGTGGTCATCGACGGCGTCAACGACGTCGAGAACCTGGCGTCCAACCTGTCGCGCAAGATCTGGCAGAAAATCACCCTGATCGACGACCAGGTGTGACCGCTTCCGGAGGCAGCCGGGGCGAGCCGCGCTTTTTGCTGCTCGGCCTCGCGCACCAGGGCCGCGACCCGCGCCGTCAAGGGTGTCGGAACGCCCGCCTTTTCGGCGAGAGCGAGCACCGCGCCTTGCAATTCGCCGATCTCCGTCGGCCGTCCACGCTGCAGATCGTCCCACATGGACGAGCGCGCCTCGGGGTCGATGGCCAGCATGCGCCGCGCCAGCCGCCGGAACGGCCAGTCGGGCAGTTTGAGCGCCCAGGGCAGCAGCGCCGGGCGCAGGCTGGCAATGCGCGCCGGCCGAATTCGGCAAGCCTTCAACGTCGCCAGCGCCTCATCGATCTGGACGGCCAGGATCAGCCGCCAGCGGCGGTCGGCCAACTCGATTGCCAACGGCAGTCCGGACAGCGCCACCAAAGCGTTGTTGAGGTTCATCAGCAGCTTGCCCCACAGCACCGCCGTCATGTCGGTTTCGACCGCGAGCCCCTCGACATCGAGAAGGTCGGCAAGGCCCGCCACGCCGTCCTCGAGCATCACCTTGCCCTCGCTGGCGCGATGCACGTGAAACGGCGCCTCATCCGGGGACTGCACGACATTGAACGGCACCATGCCGGCAAGCACCCGTCGCCCGGCAAGCCTTGCCCGCAGTTTCTCGGCATTGTCGACGCCGTTCTGCAGGCTGACCACCACCGCTTCCGGGCTGGCATGCGCCGCAACGAGCGCCGCCATCTCCTCGGTGGCGCCGCTCTTGACCGTCACCAGGACGATGTCTGCGCCGCCCAGGGCCTCAGCCGGATCGGCGGTGACGGAAAGCGCCGCGGGCGCGATGCGGCGGTCGCGGCAATCGAGGTCGCTGACCCGCAAGCCATCCTTGCGCAACGCCGCCTCGACGCGCGGGCGCGCCAGCAAAGCCACCTTGCGTCCGGCAAGCGCAAGGCAGCCGCCGACATAGCAGCCGATACTGCCGGCGCCGGCAATGGCGATGGTCTTTTCTTCCCTGGCCATGCGATAGTCTCACCTTGGTCTGCGACTATACGACGTGAAAACCATAATGTCGGCGCCATGGCCGGCCATGACGTCTGGTCGTGACAGGCCTTTCGCTTTCGATTATCGCTTTGTCCATGAAATTGCCCACCGACCCCGCCGCAAATCTTGCCGCCCTGATCCGCTGCCCCTCGGTGACGCCCGCCGAAGGCGGCGCGCTCGCCGCGCTTGAGACAATGCTGAAGCCGCTCGGCTTCGCCGTCGAGCGTCCGGTGTTCTCGGAAGACGGCACGCCGGACATCGAGAACCTTTATGCAAGGCGCTCCGGCAACGGACCGCATCTGATGTTCGCCGGCCATACCGACGTCGTGCCGGTTGGCGACGCGGCGGCCTGGACGCACCCGCCCTTCGCCGCCGAGGTCGCCAATGGCGAAATGTATGGCCGCGGCGCCGTCGACATGAAGGGCGGCATCGCCTGCTTCATCGCCGCGGTGGCGCGCCATGTCGAGAAGGCGGGCGGGCCGAAGGGCTCGGTCTCGCTGCTGATCACCGGCGACGAAGAGGGGCCGGCGATCAACGGCACGGTGAAGCTGCTCGAATGGGCGGCGGGCAAAGGCGAGAAATGGGATGCCGCGATCGTCGGCGAGCCGACCAATCCGGACACGCTCGGCGACATGATCAAGATCGGCCGGCGCGGCTCAATCTCCGGCAGCGTGACCGTCAACGGGCGCCAGGGCCACGCCGCCTATCCGCAGCTTGCAGACAATCCGGTGCGCGGGCTGGTCAGCCTGGTCGACGCCTTGCTCCATCCGGTGTTCGACAAGGGGACGAAGGATTTCCAGCCGACCAATCTGGAGGTCACCTCGATCGACGTCGGCAATCCGGCCACCAACGTCATCCCGGCCAAGGCGACGGCCACCTTCAACATCCGCTTCAACGACACGTGGACGGCCGAGACCATCCAGGCCGAGATCCACAACCGCCTCGACCAGGCGGCCGGGCGCAAGAAGTACCGGCCAGGCAAGAAGGCCCCGGTCGACTACGAGCTCGTCTGGCGCAACCGGCCGAGCCACGTCTTCCTGACCCGCGACGAGCGGCTGATCGACACGCTGAGCAGTTCGGTCAAGGCGACGGTCGGCAGGAAGCCGGCGCTCTCCACCTCCGGCGGCACGTCGGACGCACGCTTCATCAAGGACTATTGCCCGGTGGTCGAGTTCGGACTGGTCGGCCAGACCATGCATATGGTCGACGAACGCGTCGCGCTTGCCGACCTCGAGACGCTGACCGGGATCTATCAGCGCTTCATCGAAGACTGGTTCGGGCAGGACCGTGCTGTCGGCTGACGAAACCTACGCGTCGCTGGCCGGCGCCTGGCGGCTGATGCTCGGCAAGGTCGACGGGCTGCGCCTGCTCGACCTGTCGGCGGACGGCTTCTGGAATTCCTTCTTCGCCATCGTCGTGGCGGCGCCGGCGCTGATCGTCGGCTGGGTCGGCATCGCCAACGAGATCGGCGATCCGAACGCCTTCGCCGGACGCTTCAGCATGCTGCTCAGGCTGGCGACGGTCGACATTGGCTCCTGGGTGCTGCCGCTGGTCGGCCTGGCGCTGGTCGCGCCGCGCGTCGGCATCGGCGGCCGGTTCGTCCACTATGTCGTCGCCAGCAACTGGGCGTCGGCGATCATCGCCTGGCTGATGCTGCCGTCGGCGCTGATCCGGCTTTTCCTGCCCTCGACCAACGAGGTCCCGGGGTTGGTGTCGCTGCTCCTGTTCGCAGTCTCGATGATACTGACCTGGCGCATGACCAATGCCGTGATCGGCAGGGGGGCCGCCGTCGGCACCGCGGTCTTCGCCGGCATGTTCGTGGCCTCGCTGGTCGTGCTGTTCGGGCTGCAGGCGCTGCTCGGCATCACCATACCCACCAGGGTAGAGGGCTAGGATCCTTCCGGATAGTCGACGCCAATGAGGAACAGGCCGTCGGGCGGCGCCACCTGGCCGCAGGCGGCGCGGTCTTGCGCGTCGAGCGCCGCCTTGAGATCGGCAGCGGTCCATGAGCCGTCGCCGACGCGCCTCAGTGAGCCAACCATCGAGCGCACCTGGTTGTGCAGGAAGGAGCGCGCGGAGGTTCGCACCTCGATCAGGTCGCCGGAGCGGCTGACATCCAGCCGGTCGAGCGTGCGAACCGGGCTTTCGGCCTGGCACTGTGTCGAGCGGAAGGTGGTGAAGTCATGGCGGCCGAGCAGAACTTTCGCCGCGTCGTGCATGGCCTCGGCGTCGAGCCGTTTCGGCACCCACCAGACCTTGCCCTTTTCCAGCGCCGCCGGCGCACGGCGGTTGAGGATGCGGTAGAGGTAGTGCCGGCCGGTGGCGGAGAAGCGGGCGTCGAAATCGTCGGCAACGATACCCGCCTCCAAGACGGCGATGCGCGCGCCAGCCGCCTGCAGATGGGCGTTGACGGCGTCGCGCACCTTGTCGCCCGACCAGGCCCTGGCGAGGTCAACATGCGCCACCTGGGCGGTGGCATGCACGCCGGCATCAGTGCGGCCTGCGGCGCGCAGCCTGACCTGCTCGCCGCAGAATTTCTCGATCGCCAGTTCGATCGCCTGCTGCACCGAAGGCTGATCCGCCTGGTGCTGCCAGCCGGCGAATTGGCTGCCGTCATATTCGATATCGAGGCGAAAACGCGGCATGGAGGCCTTTGCTTGCCGCCTAGGCGGCAAGCGCGGTGAAGGCCGAAGCGTAGACCAGCTTGCCGCCCTCGGGTGCATCGCCCCAGGCCAGTGCCTGCAGCGCCTCGCCCTGATACTCGCTCTCGAATTTTTCGGCGCGCGCATGGCTGTAGCCGAAGCGACCGTAGTAGGCAGGGTCGCCGAGCACCACGGCAAGCCGCTCGTCGGCTTCCTTGAGGCGGACATGCGCCTCGCGGATCAGGGCGCCGCCGATACCGGTGCCATGGAAGGACGGCTCGACCGCCAGCGGCGCCAGCGCCACCGCGGCAAACTGCCTGCCGCCGTTCTGCACAAAAAGCCTGGAGAACAGGATATGGCCGACCACCTGGCCGTCCTCTTCCGCCACCAGTTCGACGACGGCATCGCCGCCGGTGACCAGCGCGTCGACCAGGCCGGCCTCCGCCTGCTGGCCGAAGGCATGCTCTTCGACGAGGCGGATCGCCTCGCGATCCCGCGGCGTCGCCGCGCGTATCGACATCATGCTCATGAGAGTTTCGTTCCTTTTCCGATCTTGGCCCCGCGCAAAAACTCCTGCGCGGCGGCGGGCTTTCCGCCCGCCCGTTGAACTTCGACCAGCCGGACCGCGCCTGACCCGCAGGCGACCGTCAGCCGGTCATCGAGAATTCCTCCCGACTCGCCGACGCCATCCGAGAGCGTCGAACGAAGCAGTTTCAGCCGCTCCATGCGGCCGCCAATTTCGACCTCGCACCACGCGCCCGGAAAGGGCGAGAGGCCGCGAATGTGATTGTGGACTTCGCCGGCAGGCCGCGTCCAATCTACGCGTGTCTCCGATTTATCGATCTTTCGGGCGTAGGTCACCCCCGCTGTCGCCTGTTGGGTAAATGTCAGACAATTTATCCCCAACTGCGCGAGCGCTTCGGCCATCAGCGAAGCGCCTATCGCCATGAGGCGGTCATGCAGTTCGCCGGCGGTCATATCGGGTTCGATGGCGCATTTTTCAAGCAACGCCACCGGGCCGGTGTCCAGACCTTCTTCCATGCGCATCACCATCATGCCGGTTTCGGCATCGCCGGCCATGATGGCGCGCTGGATGGGAGCGGCACCGCGCCAGCGCGGCAGAAGCGAGGCATGACCGTTCAGGCAGCCGAGCCGGGGCGCGTCCAAAATGGCTTTCGGCAGCAGCAATCCATAGGCCACGACCACCGCAACATCGGCCCGCAAATCGGCAAAAGCCCGCTGCTCGGCCTCGCCCTTGAGCGAGGCCGGGGTGCGCACCTCTATGCCCAGCCGCTCTGCCTCGCGCTGCGCCGGCGACGGCGTCAACTCAAGCCCGCGCCGGCCGGCGGCGCGTGGCGGCTGGGTGTAGACGGCGACGATCTCGTGACCCGCTTCGGCAATCGCGCGCAGCGTCGGCACGGAAAATTCCGGCGTGCCCATGAAGATGACGCGAAGCGACATTTTGTCGTGCAATCCTATTTTCGTGCTGGCTTAGGCGCCCACTTCAAAAGGGTTTACAAGCTTCAGGTCAAGCCCGTCGAAATCGCGCACGTCGCGCGTTGCGAGCGTGGCGTCGTGGGCCAGACATATGGCGGCAATCATGGCGTCAGAGAGGCTGATGGGACGCCCCACTGCCTCCCGTGCAGCACGCAGCTTCCCAGCAAGCGCAGGGATCGAACCGGAGAAATCGACGACACGGCCGTCAAACTGCTGCGAAATCAATTGGTCGAGTTGACGAACATAGCGTTCCGACCCGGTCCTGTTCAAAACCCGTTCCGCGCCGAAGAACAGTTCCATTACAACCGGGCCGCATAGATGGAGTGCAAGCAGATCCTGTCTGCGAAACCACCCGACCACATTCTCGTCGGGCTTAGGCTTGCTGGTCTCGGAAATGACGTTGGTGTCGAGGACGATCACTCGAAATCCTCTGGCGGGCGGCCGAAGTCTCGTTTCCGCTCCGCTTCGATTTCATCCATGGTTTCGACAAATTCGTCGCTGGCTTCGGCGTCGAACACCGAGCGAATGGAATCCCACGCCGAAAGACCGGGCGCCGACCGGGCTTCCTTCTCAGCGATGATGCCCTTGCGCAGGAGATCGATGGCCTTGCCCGACAGGCTTTGGCCGCCGATGCGGGCCGCCTGCTCGATTTCACGTTTCAAAGGTTCGGGAATACCCCTGATCAGCATGTCACCCATCAGCGTGCCTCAGATTGATATCAATGATATCAATATCTGCACCCAGACTCAAGAAACGGTACCCCCTAGCCCACCAGCTTGCCCGGCGCCTTGTCCCTGGCGAGCTTCCTGAATTTCTTCACGACCATGTCGCGCTTCAGCTTCGAGATGTGGTCGATGAACAGCACGCCGTTGAGATGGTCGATCTCATGCTGCAGGCAGGTCGCCATCAACCCTTCGGCCTGCATCTCCTGCAGCTTGCCGTCGCGGTCGAGATACTTCACCCGCACCGCGGCGGGACGCTCGACCTCGGCATAGTAATCCGGAATCGACAGGCAGCCTTCCTCATAGACGGAACGCTGGTCGGAGCTTTCGAGGATTTCCGGATTGATGAAGACATGTGGCGCCGGCGTCTCGTCCTCCTTGGCAAGGTCGATGACCAGCATGCGCAGCGGCTCGCCGATCTGGATGGCCGCCAGGCCGATGCCCGGCGCGTCATACATGGTGTCCAGCATGTCGCCAGCCAGCTTGCGCAAGGGCGCGTCGACGCGCTCGACCGGTTTGGACACCTGGCGCAGGACGGGATCAGGTAGAATGACAAGTGGCTTGATCGACATGGCGTCTCACCTAAGACGTCATGCGAAAAGCGTCAACCGGGGCAGCTTTGACCTGTTCACGTTTTGATCTGTGCCGGGGGGCCGAATCATCTATGCTGCCCTTATGAACGACCTGAGCTCCATCCTTTCCGAACCCGTGGCCCGGCTCGGCGCCAGCACGCTCACGCTCGGCCATATGCTGGCCTTCGGCGCGATCCTGTTCCTCGGCCTCTTCGTTGCGCTGGTCATCGCGCTGTGGCGCTCGGCCAAGGCACGCACGATCGCCGCGGCGGAGGCCGCCGACCATGCACGCGACGCCGAGGCGCGGATGGCTGGCATCCTGCAGGCCCAGGCCGAGATGCAGGGGCGCATGGGTGCTATCGCCGAAGTGTTCGGGGCGCGGCAGGCCGAGCTCACCCAGTCGATCGGCCAGCGTCTCGACGCCATGACCGGCCGCATCGGCCAGACCATGACCGAGCAGACCAAATCGACGCATGAGAGCCTGGCCAAGCTGCAGGAACGGCTGGCGGTGATCGATACCGCGCAAGGCAACATCCAGTCGCTCGCCGGCCAGGTCGTGCAGCTGCAGGCGATCCTCTCCAACAAGCAGACGCGCGGCGCCTTCGGCCAGTCGCGCATGGAGACGATCGTCGCCGATGGCCTGCCGCATGGTGCCTATGAATTCCAGGCGACCTTGTCGAACGGCAGCCGGCCGGACTGCCTGGTGCGTATGCCGAACGGCGCACCGTCGCTCGCCATCGACGCCAAATTCCCGCTGGAGGCCTGGAACGCCATCCGCGCCGCCGAAGGCGCGGAGATGCAGAAGACCGCGGCGCATGCCTTCCGGCGCGATATCGAGGTGCATATCCGCGATATCGCCGACAAATACCTGCTCCAGGGCGAAACGCAGGACACCGCCTTCATGTTCGTGCCCTCGGAATCGGTATTCGCCGAGATTCACGAGAATTTCGAGGCGGTGGTGCAGAAGGCGCACCGGGCCCGCGTCGTCATCGTCTCGCCGTCGCTGTTGATGCTGTCGATCCAGGTCATCCAGGCAATCCTGAAGGATGCCCGCATGCGCGAGCAGGCGCATCTGATCCAGGGCGAGGTGATCCGGCTGATGGAGGATGTGGGGCGTGTCGACGAGCGGGTACGCCGGCTGCAGACGCATTTTACCCAGTCGGCCAAGGACATCGACGACATTCTGGTCTCGACGTCTAAAGTGACCAAGCGCGGCCAGAAGATCGAGGCGCTGGAGTTTGGCGAAGGCGAAGCGGAGGCGCCGCGCGGCGGCAGGGTCGAGGCCGGCGCCAGAGTGGCGGATTCCAAGACCGGCCAGTTGAGGCTGAGGGTTGTCGAGGACGGCGACTGAGGCGGCGCTACTGCTCCTCGATGGTCGTCATGCCCTGGAATTCCGGCAACCATTGCAGTGCGGAGCGGTGCCAGACCTGCTTTCTCGGAATCAGTTCCTCGCGCTGACGCGACGTACCGGCCCTGATGCCATAAATCTTCGGCCCATCGCCGACCGAGGTCGCATAGAGATGGGAGCCGCAGTCGCCGCAAAAGCCCTGCGCGCGCTTGGCGCCAGAGGATCCGGTCTTGATGTAGACCTTCGGCGAGCCGCTGGTGATCCGATAGTTGCTTTCCGGGGCTGGAACCGTCACGCGGAAGGCTGTGCCAGTCAATTGCTGGCAGTCCGTGCAGTGGCAGATCGAGGTCTTTTCGGGGTCGACCTCGGCTTCGTAGGTGATGGCGCCGCAATGGCACCCGCCGTCGATTTTCATCCTAGCTTCTCCCTGGATAGTCTTGGAGATAGCAACCGGACCATGCAATGACTTGGCTAAATCGGCTGGTCGCCGGACGCCGCGTCGATCAGCTTGCGGCGTTGCTCCCACGTTCCGGTCGTCTGCGGCTTGACGAACAGCCGCGTGATCTCCGGCATCTCGGTTTTCAGCCGCGCCTCCAGCCGCTCGACGCAGACTTCGATCTCGGGCGCCGTCAGATGGTCCTCGAACTCGACGCTCAGGCCGGCGACGATCTCTTGCGGTCCCATATGGACGGTGACAACGCCGTTCGCCCGCCGCACCGCTGGATCCTGCTGCACGATGGCCAGCACCCTCTTCTGCACCTCCGGCAATGCCGGCTCGCCTATGAGCAAGCCCTTGCTCTCGCGCGCCAGGAAGATCGCGGTCGAGCCGAGGATCAGCGCGATGCCGATCGAGGCGGCGCCGTCGAGCTCGGGCATGGCAAAGACTTCCGCCGCCAATATGCCGGCAAAGGCGACGACCAGGCCGAGCAGCGCCGCGCTGTCCTCGAACAGCACCGTATAGACGCTTGGATCCTTGCTGAGCCGCACCGCCTCGAACCAGCCCAGCCTGCCCTTCTCACGGCGGAACGCCATCAGCGCCACATACCAGGAACTGCCCTCGAACAGGAAGGAAAGGCCGAGCACGACATAGTTGACCATGACATTGGCGACCGGCTCCGGCGCCATGATGTGCACCACGCCTTCGTAGAACGACACGCCGGCGCCAAGCGCGAAGACGAGGAGGGCGACGATGAAGCTCCAGAAATAGAGCTCGCGGCCATGGCCGAGCGGATGGCTGCGATCGGGCGGGCGGGCGGCGCGATGCATGCCGTAGAGCAGCAGCCCGCCATTGCCGGTGTCGACCAGCGAATGCACGCCTTCCGAAAGCATCGCCGAACTGCCGGTGAAGGCCGCGGCGGCGAATTTGGTCAACGCGATCGCCAGATTACCGGCAAGCGCCGCGTAGATGACCTTTTTCGATCCGCCATGCCCAGCCATGCCGCGCTGTCCCGGTTGACGCCTGGAGCTTAATGCATGTGGCCCAAAACTGCGCAGCGGTTTTGGGGAGAGCATCAAGACAAAGACTTAAAGCGCGACGCCCGATTCCGTTTCGTCGTGGTGCGCATTAACGCTCGGCCGTCGAAGGTCCACAGGCGATTCACCGGCGAAAACCGGTTGACAGCGGCTAGGCCGCCACGCGCGTCCGACAATGTCCTCTTGCAGTCCGGCTTTTCTCTTGTTTCACTTCATCGCCCACAATCGGAGGAACGAATCATGGCTAAAGGTGCGATGAAGGCGGGCAAGGAAGCCCGTAAGCCGAAGAAGGACGCGAAGAAGCCCGCCGCGGCCCCGGCCCTTAAGGCGCCGCCGGTGAAGGCGACGCGGCTCAAGGACAAATAGGCCTCGGCTGATCCGTCACGGCGCGGATTTACAACCGGCGGCATGGATCATGCTGCCGGTGTTTTGTTGATTGGGCCGAGGACTGCCTATATCAGTGTGGCGAGGACGACCTCGCTTCTCTCCCAAAACCCGGCCGGGACGACCCGTGCTCCCAGTGCTGCTCCGCGCGTCGGCACAGTTGGACCGCAACGCGCCTTGTGGGCAGCACGCAGCGAATGGAGCGTCCCGATGTCGTGGATTTACCTGTTTTTCGCCGGCCTGTTCGAGATCGGCTGGGCGATCGGCCTGAAATACACTGACGGTTTCTCTAAGCTGGTGCCGACGGTGCTGACCGTCGCCTCGATGATCGTCAGCCTCGGCCTGCTCGGCCTGGCGCTGAAGGCGCTGCCCGTCGGCACCGCCTATGCGGTGTGGACCGGCATCGGCACCGTCGGCACCGCGCTGCTCGGCATCTGGCTGCTCGGCGAGCCGGCGACCGTGGTTCGGCTCGCCTGCATCGGCCTCATCGTCTGCGGCATCGTCGGCTTGAAGCTGGTGGCCTGACGTTTGCCGCACGGCAAACGCGTTCGGGGCCGCCCTTGGCGACCCTGAACCTGCTCTTCGAACGAAACCGCTGTTAGCGGGCCGAGAAGCCCGGAGGCGTCCGGCCGACACGCGCCTTGCGCGCGGCATAGCGCGCATCGCGCTTGGCCTTGCGTTCGGCCTCGTCGGCGAGCAAGCGGGAAATGCGCTCGTTCTCTTCGGCTTCCCGGATCTTGGCCTCCGCCGCAGCCGCCTCTTCGGCGGCAATGCGCGCTGCCTCGGCAGCTGCCTCGCGCGCGGCCTTCTCAGCCGCTTCGCGGGCCAGCTTTTCCTGCTTCAGCCTGGCCTTTTCGGCTTCGCGTATCGCGCGCGCCTCAAGGATTGCCTTGCGTTCGGCTTGTCGCGCCAGCACTGCAGGATCGTCCGCCGCCGGCTTTGACTTGAAGCGCTCCAGAAGCGCCTTCTTTGCCTCGTTCGCGGCATTGCGCCGCTCGAAAATGTCTTTTTCCCTGTAGATAGCCAAGTCCACTTCCCTGAAGTCAATTCGCGACGCTTACATACGCGCGAAAACCGATAGTTCAAGCGCCAAAACGGTATGCCAGCCATGAAATTCTGGGCTGTTGCAACTGGGAGACGTCACAATCCCGCGCGAAAACCGACATGCAGTGTTCACAGTCCGCGCCTCTGGCGGCGCGGCGGGCGGGTAGCTATCTCCAGCGCGACGCACAAACATCGAAACAAAGTCATCAGGATGGCACGGCATGGAACTCGGTCTCTACACTTTCGCTGACGTCAGCCCGGAACCCGGGCCGGGCGCCATCGGCCCGCATGAGCGGTTGCGCAATCTGATCGAGGAGATCGAACTGGCCGACCAGGTCGGCCTCGACGTGTTCGGACTGGGCGAGCACCACCGCCCCGACTACGCCGCCTCGGCGCCGGTCGTGGCGCTTGCCGCAGCGGCCGAGCGCACCAGGCGCATCAAGCTGACCAGCGCTGTCACCGTGCTCTCCTCCGACGATCCGGTGCGCGTCTTCCAGCAGTTCGCGACGCTCGACCTGCTGTCCGGCGGCCGCGCCGAGATCATGGCCGGACGCGGCTCCTTCATCGAATCCTTCCCGCTGTTCGGCTTCAACCTCGAAGACTATGACGAGCTGTTCGCCGAGAAGCTCGACCTGCTGCTCGCCATCCGCGATCACGTCAAGGTGACGTGGCAAGGACGCCTGCGCGCGCCGATCAACGGCCGTGGCGTCTATCCGCGCCCCTTCCAGGAGAAACTGCCGGTCTGGATCGCCATCGGTGGCACCCCGCAGTCCGCCGCCCGCGCGGGCGCGCTCGGCCTGCCGCTGGCGCTCGCCATCATCGGCGGCGAGCCGGCGCGCTTTGCGCCGCTGTTCGAGGTCTATCGTCAGGCCGCCAGACGGGCCGGCAACGATCCGGCAAGCCTCGCCACCAGCCTCAACGTGCACGGCTTCATCGCCGAAACCACCGAGCAGGCGGCGGACGATTTCTACGCGCCGCAAGCCGAGGTGATGAACCGCATCGGCCGCGAGCGCGGCTGGGGTCCGACCTCGCGGGCGCATTTCGACCAGTCGCGCGGGCCGAACGGCGCCTTGTTCGTCGGCAATCCCGAACAGGTGGCGGAGAAAATCGTCGCCCAGCACCGGATCTTCAACAATGACCGCTTCCTGCTGCAGATGGCGATCGGCACCATGCCGCACGCCAAGATCATGAAGGCGATCGAGCTCTACGGCACCAGGGTGGCGCCGATCGTCCGCAGGGAGACCGCGAAGATCGCGCCCGCCGAGCCCGTCGCCTGATCGGGTCGCGTGACCTGATCCCATCCGGGCCAAGGGGTCATTGCCGGCTAACGGAACCTTGCAGCTACGCGAGCGTTTTCGCAGGGAAGCCGCGTGTCGCGGTGTGCCCGAGGAAAGCGATGAAGGCCGAACCGACCGCTTCGGGTAGCGCCGGTGCCGCAGGGAGTCCGGACCCGCGCGAGGCCGCGCGAGCGGACACGCATTTGATGCGGTCCCTGCTCATCGGCATCTTCATTCTGATGACCGTCTATGCGCTCTATTTCGGGCGCGCCTTCTTCATGCCGGTGATCCTCGCCTTCCTGCTGGCGCTGACGCTCACGCCGATCGTGCGCTTCCTGCGCCAGCGCGGCGTGCCCGATGCGCTGTCTGCAACGCTGCTTGTGCTCATGTCGGTGATTTTCGTCGCCGGCGCCGGCTATCTGCTCAGCGGCCCGGTCATTGACCTCATCAACAAGGCCCCCTCGATCGGCCTGCAGCTGACCGAGCGCCTGGCACAGCTCAGGCAGCCGTTCGAAAAGATCATGCAGATCTCGCACCAGCTGGAAGGGTTGACCGAGACCTCGCAGGAGCCCGACGTCCAGAAGGTCGTGCTGGCGCAATCCGGCATGTTGTCTTCCGCCGCCGGCAACATCCTGTCGGCGGGCACCGGCATCACCATCGTCTTCGTGCTGTCGCTGTTCCTGCTCGCCTCGGGCACGATGTTCTACGAGAAGATCATCCAGTCGTTCGCCAGCCTCAGCGAGAAGAAGCGGGCCTTGCGGGTCGTCTACGACGTCGAGCGCGAGATCTCGCATTACCTGCTTACCGTTACCATCATCAATGCCGGCCTCGGCACGGTAATTGGCCTGGGCCTGTGGGGGCTCGGCATGCCCAACCCAATGGTCTGGGGCGCGGCCGCCGCCTTGCTCAACTTCCTGCCCTATGTCGGGGCGCTGATGACGATCCTGCTGGTCACGGTGATCGCGCTGATCAGCTTCGACTCGATCTCCTATGCGCTGCTGGCGCCGGCCTTCGTGCTTCTGTGCGACCTGGTAGAGGGCCAGTTCGTGACACCGATGGTGGTCGGCAGACGCCTGGAGATCAACGCGGTGGCGGTCTTCATCGCCATTGCCTTCTGGTCGTGGCTGTGGGGCTTCGTCGGCGCGCTGATGGCGGTACCGCTGCTGGTCGTCATCAAGGTCTTCTGCGACCACTTCGAAGGGCTGAGCCATGTCGGCAATTTCCTGGCGGCACAGCACAGCGTCGTCGTCGAGGAGGATACGGCCGAGGAGAACGGCAAGGTCCGGACCTGACCCAGCCCGGCAATTGTTGGCCGCGCTGTTTGTCGGACCCGGAGCGAGTGCCTATATCGAGCCG
The DNA here is from genome assembly GCF_003998845.1 of Mesorhizobium sp. M4A.F.Ca.ET.022.05.2.1. Taxonomy (NCBI): domain Bacteria; kingdom Pseudomonadati; phylum Pseudomonadota; class Alphaproteobacteria; order Hyphomicrobiales; family Phyllobacteriaceae; genus Mesorhizobium; species Mesorhizobium sp. M4A.F.Ca.ET.022.05.2.1. Next base: position 29,361 of record NZ_RZOJ01000016.1, read on the forward strand.
GTCAAGCCGGACCTCCTTCATGACCAACGCCTCCTTCGACCTGGATGCCTATTTCGCCCGTATCGGCTATCGCGGTCCGACCGAGGTGTCGCTGGCGACGCTGAAAGCGCTGCACCGGCAGCATCCGCAGGCGATCCCGTTCGAGAACCTTGATCCGTTTCTCGGGCATCCGGTCAAGCTCGATCCCGCCTCGCTGCAGGACAAGGTGTTGGCGCGCGGCCGCGGCGGCTATTGCTATGAGCACAATCTGATCCTCTTGCATGCGCTGACGGCGCTCGGCTTCGAGGTGAGCGGCCTTGCCGCGCGGGTCCTGTGGGGCCAGACCGACGACGCCGTTACCGCGCGCAGCCACATGCTGCTGCGTGTCGAGCTCAACGGCCGCACCCATCTTGCCGATGTCGGCTTCGGCGGGCTGACGCTGACGGCGCCGCTGCTGCTCGAAGCCGGACCCGAGCAGCAGACCCCGCATGAAACCTTCCGCCTCGTGGAGACGGACGATCACTTCCGCCTGCAGGTGGAACTCGGCGGCGCCTGGCGCAACGTCTACCGCTTCGACATGCAGCGCAGCTACGAGGTCGACTATGCGGTCAGCAGCCACTTCCTGTCGACGCATCCGAGCTCGCATTTCCTGTCCTCGGTGATCGCGGCGCGCGCCCTGCCCGACCGGCGCTACGCGCTGCGCAACAACCGGCTGTCGACGCATCATGTCGGCGGCCGCACCGAGCAGCGGGAGATCGCGACGGCGGCCGAACTTGCCGACGTGCTGGAAAACCAGATCGACATCGTCATCCCGGACCGGCCTGCCTTCGAGGCCAGGCTGCGGGAAAAGAGCATCGTGGAGCGCTGAGAAATGACAGCCCTTTCCGTCCTTGACCTGTCGCCGATCGCCGAAGGCAGCGATGCCTCGCGCTCGCTGGCGAACTCGCTCGACCTCGCCCGCCATGCCGAACGCCTCGGCTACAGGCGTTACTGGCTGGCCGAGCATCACAACATGCCGGGCATAGCCAGTGCCGCGACTTCGGTGGTCATCGCCCATGTCGCAGGGGGCACAAAAACGATCCGCGTCGGCGCCGGCGGCATCATGCTGCCCAACCATGCGCCGCTGGTCATCGCCGAGCAGTTCGGCACGCTGGCGGCGTTGTTTCCCGGCCGCATCGACCTCGGGCTAGGCCGCGCGCCGGGCACCGACATGATGACCGCCAGGGCGCTGCGCCGCAATCTCGAAGCCAGCGATAATTTCCCGCAGGACGTCGTCGAGCTGATGGGCTATTTCCAGCCGGCCGAGGAGGGTCAACGCATCCGCGCCGTGCCCGGCGAAGGCCAAAAGGTGCCGGTCTGGATCCTCGGCTCCAGCCTGTACGGCGCGCAACTCGCCGCCCTGCTCGGCCTTCCTTACGCCTTCGCCTCGCATTTCGCACCGGCCGAGCTAGACCATGCACTGGAGGTCTACCGCTCGCGCTTCCAGCCATCGGCCGAACTCGACAGGCCATATGTCATGCTTGGCCTCAACGTCTTCGCCGCGCCAACCGACGCCGAGGCACGGCATTTGTTCACTTCGCTGCAGCAGGCCTTCGTCAATCTGCGCACCGGCCGGCCCGGCCGGTTGCCGCCGCCGGTCGAGGGCTACGAGCAGACGCTGGATCCGATGGCGAAGACCATGCTGGGCCAGGCGTTGTCCTGCGCCGTCGTCGGGTCGCCGGAGACGGTGAGGCTCGGCATCGATGCCTTCGTACGCCGCACCGGCGCCGACGAGCTGATGGTGACGGCGCAGATCTTCGACCACGCGGCCAGGGTGCGCTCGTTCGAGATCCTTGCCGACGTCCACAAGTCGCTGTCGCGGGCGGCCTGAGGCCATTCACTGGTTTTGCCGCTTTTGCAGGGCAGCGGCTTTTGCTATGGGCGGACCACCCTTTCCCGGCAGCGAGCACGCCTGTGACCAACGACCTCGACGCGCGAACGCGCTTTGCCATTGACCTTGCGCGCCGCGCCGGCGATCTCGGCCTGAAATATTTCCGCGACCTCGAAAACCTGACCGTCGAGAGCAAGGGCCATCAGGACCTGGTCTCGGACGGCGACCGCGAAGTCGAGCTGTTCATCCGCGCCGCCATTGCCGACGCCTATCCGCGGGACGGCATCGTCGGCGAGGAACATGCGCCGGTCGTCGGAACGACAGGCTTTGTCTGGGTGATCGACCCGATCGACGGCACCGCCAATTTCGTGCGCGGGATTCCGGCCTGGTGCGTGGTGATCGCCTGCGCCCGCGAGGGCGGGACCGTCGTCGGCGTGATCCACGAGCCCTCGACCGGCGAGACCTTCCACTGCCATCGTGATGGCGGCGCCTTCGTCAACGGCCGGCCGATCAAGGCGAGCGATGCCGCGAGCCTCACCGAAGGATCGGTGGGAACCGGCCTGTCCAACCGGGCCGATACCGGGCATGTCGCCGTGCTCATCCGCCAGATCATGGCTGAAGGCGGCGTCTTCTACCGCAACGCGTCGGGTGCGCTGATGCTGGCTTATGCCGCGTCCGGCCGGCTGCTCGGCTATATCGAGGAACACATGAACGCCTGGGATTGCCTGGCCGGCATGCTGCTTGTCGAGGAAGCCGGAGGCACGGTGCTGAAGCCGGATCCGAAAACCGTCATCAGCCAGGGAACGCTGGTGATCGCCGGCGGAACGGCGATTTTCCCGAAGCTGCGGGCGCTTTCCCAGCAGGCGTTCGGGCTCTGATTGTGGCGGCTGCGACGTTTTTGCCCGCGGCGGATTGTGCAAGTCCGGCCGTGTCCGGCGGCAAATCGGCTGCGATATGCGCGATTTAGGCATTTTTCCCGTCATCTGGCGGGATCGTGGACGCCTTGCGCAGAATGCTTGCGCCCCGTGCAGCCTGTTCTTATATACGCGCCAAGCCGTTCGGCGCCGGAACGCCGGTTGCCGGAACGGGATTTCTTGTGAACAGGGGCTTTCGTTGGAACGCCTGATCAGGGTCCTGAGAGCCTGCTTAGCGGAGAGACTAGAACAATGGCAAAAGTAATCGGTATCGACCTCGGAACCACCAACTCCTGTATTGCCATCATGGACGGCAAGGAGCCCAAGGTTATCGAGAATGCGGAGGGCGCGCGCACGACCCCTTCGATCGTCGCCATCTCGAGCGACGGCGAACGCCTCGTCGGCCAGCCGGCCAAGCGCCAGGCGGTCACCAATCCTGAGAACACCATCTTCGCGGTGAAGCGCCTGATCGGCCGCCGCTATGACGATCCGGTGACGGAGAAGGACAAGAAGCTTGTCCCTTACAAGATCGTCAAGGGCGACAATGGCGATGCCTGGGTCGAGGCCGGCGGCAAGAAGCAGTCGCCCAGCCAGATCTCGGCCATGATCCTGCAGAAGATGAAGGAAACGGCGGAAGCCTATCTCGGCGAGAAGGTCGAGAAGGCGGTCATCACCGTTCCGGCCTATTTCAACGACGCCCAGCGCCAGGCGACCAAGGACGCCGGCAAGATCGCCGGCCTCGAAGTGCTGCGCATCATCAACGAGCCGACGGCCGCGGCCCTTGCCTACGGCCTCGACAAGAAGGACGGCAAGACCATCGCCGTCTATGACCTTGGCGGCGGCACCTTCGACATTTCGGTGCTCGAGATCGGCGACGGCGTCTTCGAGGTGAAGTCGACCAATGGCGACACCTTCCTCGGCGGCGAGGATTTCGACATGCGCCTGGTCGAGTACCTGGCGGCCGAGTTCAAGAAGGAGCAGGGCATCGACCTGAAGGCCGACAAGCTCGCCCTGCAGCGTCTCAAGGAAGCGGCCGAGAAAGCCAAGATCGAGCTGTCGTCAACGACGCAGACCGAGATCAACCTGCCCTTCATCACCGCCGACGCCACCGGGCCGAAGCACCTGACGCTGAAGCTGACCAGGGCGAAGTTCGAAAGCCTGGTCGAGGATCTCGTCCAGCGCACGATCGACCCCTGCAAGGCGGCGCTCAAGGATGCCGGCCTGAAGGCTGGCGAGATCGACGAGGTCGTCCTGGTCGGCGGCATGACCCGCATGCCCAAGATCCAGGAGATCGTGAAGCAGTTCTTCGGCAAGGACCCGCACAAGGGCGTCAACCCGGACGAGGTCGTCGCGCTTGGCGCCGCCATCCAGGCCGGCGTGCTGCAGGGCGACGTCAAGGACGTGCTCCTGCTCGACGTGACGCCGCTGTCGCTCGGCATCGAGACGCTGGGCGGCGTGTTCACCCGCCTGATCGAGCGCAACACCACGATCCCGACCAAGAAGAGCCAGGTGTTCTCGACCGCCGAGGACAGTCAGTCGGCGGTGACGATCCGCGTCTTCCAGGGCGAGCGCGAGATGGCGGCAGACAACAAGCTGCTCGGCCAGTTCGACCTTGTCGGCATCCCGCCGGCACCGCGCGGCGTGCCGCAGATCGAGGTCACCTTCGACATCGACGCCAACGGCATCGTCAACGTCTCGGCCAAGGACAAGGGCACCGGCAAGGAGCACCAGATCCGCATCCAGGCTTCCGGCGGCCTTTCGGACGCCGACATCGAGAAGATGGTCAAGGACGCCGAGGCCAATGCCGAGGCCGACAAGAAGCGGCGCGCGGTGGTCGAGGCCCGCAACCAGGCCGAGGCGCTGGTGCATTCCTCGGAGAAGTCGCTGAAGGAATATGGCGATAAGGTCTCGGAAGCCGACCGTACGGCGATCGCCGATGCGATCGCGGCGCTGAAGGCCGCCACCGAAGGCGACGACGCGGCCGAGATCGAGGCCAAGACGCAGGCGCTCGCCGAAGCTTCGATGAAGCTCGGCCAGGCCATGTACGAAGCCTCGCAGAAGGAAGCGGCCGAGGCCGACGCCAAAGCGGACGCCGCCAAGGATTCGGACGTGGTCGACGCCGATTTCGAGGAAATCGACGAGGACGACGACAAGAAGAAGTCGGCCTGAGCCGCCTGACGGCAAATAATGCGAAAAGCCCGGCGCAAGGCCGGGCTTTTTTGCAACCCTTCATGAAAAAGTGCGGGCAAGGCCGCGCCAGCACTGGCATCTGGACGCCATCGCACCTAAATCGGAACGACGTGCCGGCAAACGACGCAACAGTGCATCAAGACATTGAGCATCCGGACTGCGGGAAAAAATGAAAGCTGATTTCTACGAGACGCTGGGCGTGCAAAAGGGCGCCGACGACAAGGAGCTCAAGAGCGCTTTCCGCAAGCTCGCCATGCAGTTTCATCCCGACCGCAATCCCGGCGATCACGCCTGCGAGCACAAGTTCAAGGAAATCAACGAAGCCTACGAGACGCTGAAGGACCCGCAGAAGCGCGCGGCCTATGATCGTTTCGGCCACGCCGCCTTCGAACATGGCGGCATGAATGGCGCCGCGCAGGGCTTCGGCGCCGGCGGCTTCGCCGACATCTTCGAGGATATTTTCGGCGACATGATGGGCGGCCGCCAGCGCCGCTCGTCGGGCGGCCGCGAGCGTGGCGCGGACCTGCGCTACAATATGGAGATTTCGCTGGAGGAGGCGTTTTCCGGCAAGACCGCGCAAATCCGCGTGCCGGCCTCGATCTCCTGCTCTGAATGTTCGGGCAGCGGCGCCAAGCCCGGCACCCAGCCGGCCACCTGCTCGATGTGCAACGGCCACGGCAAGGTGCGCGCCACGCAAGGCTTCTTCTCGATCGAGCGCACCTGCCCGCAGTGCCAGGGCCGCGGCCAGACGATCAAGGACCCGTGCCCGAAATGCGCCGGCCAGGGCCGCGTCACTGAGGAACGTTCGCTGTCGGTCAACATCCCGGCCGGCATCGAGGACGGCACCCGCATCCGGCTGGCCAATGAGGGCGAGGCCGGCCTGCGCGGCGGCCCGTCGGGCGACCTCTACATTTTCCTCGCGGTCAAGCCGCACGAGTTCTTCCAGCGCGACGGCGCCGACCTCTACTGCAAGGTGCCGATCTCGATGACGACAGCGGCTCTCGGTGGGTCCTTCGAGGTGACGACGCTCGACGGCACGCAGACCAAGGTGAAGGTGCCGGAAGGCACGCAGAACGGCCGCCAGTTCCGGTTGAAGGGCAAGGGCATGCCGGTGCTGCGCCAGCCCAATGTCGGCGACCTCTACATCCAGACCGCGGTCGAGACGCCGCAGAACCTGTCGC
>NZ_RZOJ01000170.1:0-11507 GCF_003998845.1 Mesorhizobium sp. M4A.F.Ca.ET.022.05.2.1
CTTATCGCCCTGCGCGGTGATGACGGATGAGGTCAGCGAGCGAAGGGTGATTTGGGAAAAGGTTTTCTCAGAGGGAGATTAGGGGAAGGCGGCGGGGTTGGCAAGGGGGATGAGACGCTTCGGCGCCTGCTCCTCCATGGCGACCGACGACGGGCACTGGGCGGTCTAGCCTGCTTGCGCTGGCTGGGCATCCTGCGCGGGAGCCTGCGGATTTCTTGCAAGTCGCTCTGCGATACCCCAGCGGCTGACCCTAAACTTGTTAAGCGGGTTCTCGAGCGCGATCTGCTGGAGGGCGCTGTTGGCCTTTCGCATGATCTGGATGTTGAACTCGTCGGGATTGAGCAGGTTGTTGTACTGAGTGAGGCCGGCACGCATTGCTCTGAAGTTGTCGCCTTTGTGGAGTTTCAGAACCCGGACATATTCCTCGACGGGAAGCGCTGCCAACCGCTCAGTAATATTCCTGTTGTGGCCTTCGTCGGCCAGCAATAGGAACAACTCCTCTACCGGGGGCGCCGGCTTCTGCCCCGCGTCCAATTTTAGGAGCCTCGATTTAATATCCTGATCTAGCCTAGTCCCGAACAGCTCCACGTCGTGGAAGTCGTAAGCGCCCTTCACCTCTTTCCGGGCCTCGAGGTAAAGGTCAAGCAGTTGGTCGCCAGCGGCGTTCCGGTCCAGGTCTCGGAACATGTTCACCACTGCGAGCATATCGTTGAGCGAATAAAACTTCCCATACTTTGTGATGCATTCCGTGAATCGTTCCAGGTGGACATCCAGCTCGCCGTCGAAAGAGTTGTGAAAATCCCGCCATATGTCGCGCAACTCTATGGAAGCTAAATCGGCTTCGACGCGCTGGTTTAGCTCGGCGGCATGAGCATCGATGATCGCTTTGGTGAAAAAGCCGTCCTCGATGCCACTAAGCAGGGCTACATCAAACTCATCTGTGTGGCTGTACCCGTAATTTGCAATAAGCTGCGTCCATTGCAGTTCCTTGGGTGTGAATTCCCCCTTCTCCTTCGCAATATAGTCAGAAAAAATCCCCCTTCTGCGAACCAGAAAATCCTTGCTGGGCGCAAATTCTGGCTGAAGGTGGCACCATCCCATCAGCACAAGAGTGAGTGCGACACTCTTAAAGACGCCCGGCGCATACCCTTTCAAAAGCGGCTCGATTTGTAGAACGAACGAATGTAGTTTGCGGATGACCCGCACGTTGTCGATCCCAAGCTTCGTCACGTTATTGCGGACCATCTCGGCGACTTCCGCGGAACCTTCAGGGTCCTTCAACGCGATTGTGGCACTTTCTTCGGGGGTAGGCTTAAAGCGCAGGTTTATATCGACAACCTTCTCCAAATAGCTCTCAAACTCGTCCTTGTCCTCCAACTGCTCATCATTCAGCAGCAGGACGATTTTGCAGTCTCGGTCCTCCTTAAGCTGGGATATCAAGCCGAGAACGTCAGCGCTTCGGAGGCTTTCGCCCTTCCGCTCTAGGTCGTCTATACAGATCAGGCGTTTACGGATGAAGAGGGACATCAGTGATACGCCAGCGTTGACGTAACCATCTCCAAAGATCCCGCCAAACCAGGAAGCACCACGGGTAAGCTTGGCGAGTCCCTCTTGGTAGATGCTATTCACGTCTTCGGGATTGAACTCCTTCCCGATACGCTCGCGGGATATTGTCTCGTGGATCAGTTCCTGCTTCACGTCAGAAACGCTGTTTATTCCGAACAGGGAGACGGAGGCATATTTCTCCAAAGCGATGCCGCCTGGCTTCGTCGCCGCCTCCTCTAGGGCCGTTTTCCACGTATAGGTTTTGCCGGTGCCCCAATTCCCCCGGACGCAGAGAACCGCGGGCTTTGGAGACTTCAGGAAGCTGGCTATCTGCTCCCGCACCAACGCTGTTGACACTTTCAATCCCTCCTACCGGGGCTAGACGCCTGACTCAGGCCAAAGACACGATGTGCATCACATTGACCAAAAATTTCACTGGGAATTAGCGGGCACCTGAGCTTACTGGTGCCTATATAAATCACCATTGTTCACTAAATTTCGACTCGTGATCTTCTCCTGTGCAGGATTCTTACATGCGGCGAACCCGAGCAAAGATAAGCGAAGCTGATCGCCGCTTCGTTATTGGACAGTCAGGTGGGCGCTGCAACAAATGCCGCCGAGAGGTGTTCGTTGAAAACGAGCTTGGTGAGAAAGCTCGGTTGGGCGATGACGCCCACATCGTCGCATTCTCCAACATTGGGCCGCGAGGAACGTCTTCCAAATCTGACCCGGATCGCGCTTGCGCACAAAACCTGATCCTGTTGTGTAAGACGTGTCACAGTGAAGTGGACCAGCAACCAAAAGGATATTCCGTAGATCGATTGCTTCAAATGCGCGAAGACCATTATTCCTGGATTGAATCATCTCTGGGAGCCGGGCCCGTCCAGCGTCCCAGATTCCATTACCTATCCTACATCAACGTTCCGCGAGCCGACATGTATGCAGTGGTAAATTCCATTGCGAAGCCAACAGTTTCTTTCGGAAACGCAACGTCAATCAGAGACCTCGGCTTCCAGGCAGGGCGCTTCATGGCGTCTTACACTGACGTGTTAAACCATGAAGAACTCTACGCAAATGAACTCACCGATGATACGAAAATCGACGAGATTAGGATTGGGTCTTATTGGTTTTCAGGGCCTTCGCTTTTTCGGAGCAAGAAGATACGCGATCAATCCGATCCCACTTCGGCCTGGAAAAGGCTCGAATGCGTTATCTACAAGAATTTCGGCGAGTGGAAGCTATTCTGCCTGATCGATCCTCGATGGATAACAACAAATACCGCATACGCCACCTTAAGTGGAGGGATATTGAAGGTGATGGGTTTGGTGCACATCAAGCAGGTCGATCTACGCAACCAAATCGCAATAGCCTCGCCACTATTTCTTGGCGCTCCAGACAACGGGATTCTCAAATGAATGGGAAGTACCGAATCGCTTTGAATCACTTTGATCAAATTGCCCTCTCTGAAACGCGGGAGTGGGGGGATCTACAGTGGCACGGAGAAATCACGAACTGCGACGTGTGCTCCCGACCGATGGAAGATCAGCAGTACATGATCGATGGGCCAGCATCGGCACAACCCGATCCGCCATGGGGAAATTTGTGTGTAGTATGCGCGTTCAAATATTCACCAACCGTGGGCTGGGGAAAGGCGCAATTGTACGAAAAATCCAGCTCTGGTCGTTGGCAGCTGGCTTCGGGTGGCCCCCCGCGGGAGCTTGCAGAAGATGATTGGCCCTAGTCACTCCGGCTTGGCAAGGGAACCGGCTCAGAACTAAGCCTACATGGCCTCACTGCTTAAAACAGTGCTCGCGGTGCCATCGCAAGAAGCGCGGATGCGGGCGTTCGGACTGTCGGCGCGGCGACAGCGCGCGGCGCGTCTTGTTTATGAACCCCTGCACACTCTCGAGGTCATTGACCTGACGCGAGATCAGGATTTCCAGATCGTCGGAGAGGCTGATTAACCCGCGATCGAACATCCAATGCGCCGTACCAGACAGCGCGATCCCATTGTTGATGATATCCGGACCATTCTGTTCGACCGGCCGAATATGGGCGGCGGAAACTTCTGCCCGGCCGCCGCCGTTTATCAGCCTCAATCCAGTGATCGCACAGCGCTCGTCATAGGCGCGTAGGACGATACGGCGGAAGATGCGGTCCCTGACTATGCGCGAGCCAAGGTAGCTAACGCGGCTGCGTGTCTGCTCGAACTCGAATGGCGCCTGCTCTTCCTGAAGGCCGGTATCGACCTCATCGACGCGCGGCAGCAGCAATTCGTCGGTATCCAGACCGAGATCGACGATGCGACTGAAATCGGCTGGACTGATGGCGCGGACGGCCGATTGGGCGCGACCGGAAATCTTTCCCTCGTCGTTCAGCAAGCCCCGCTCGACCAGACCATCGGTTCCGTTGAATGGAACAGGATTGACGAAGTCGAGGTAGGTGCCGGGCTCGATCAAGGCAAGGTACATGCCCCGCGCTGTAAGATCGGGAATGACCTGCTGGACCTTGGCCATGGCGAAATAGCCGCGAGTCTCGCTTACCTTGCTGGGTTCGTAGTAGATGATCCAGTCGCCGACGCATGCTTCGACACGGCGCAGATACTGGCGAGGGAACTGGTATTGCTCAGCGGGGCTGTCGTCGTAGATCGAATCCGAGCGGTGAATGAAGACCCCGAATCCCATGATCTTCTACAATGCTTCCGTGGAAGTGCCTCAGAGCGGATACAGCCTGAAATTGAAAGCTTAGTCCAGGCCGGCGCAGGTTTTCCCCTAGTATCGAGCACACGGGTGCGATTCCACCCCACCCCGCTGAGCGCCAGTACCTGGCTCTACGTCCCCTTCACGATTCTCGGCTTGGTCTGTCGGCGGGATGGAGCCGGGCTTTCGATGGTCAAGGCCAGCCGCTTCTCGTCCTCGATGGCGCGGTCGACTGCCTCGATTTCCTCCTGGAGCGCCTTCAGTTGGGCACCGTAGCTGGAGCCATCGCTGTCTCCGATCTGGAAGCCACTTGCCCGCATTGCGTCGCGCGTATGGTGCACGTTACGGACGCCTTCGCGTCGAGTTGCGACGAGGATTTCCCTGAACTCTCCAAGACGTTCAACGTGACTGCGAGTCATTGCGTTCTCCTATTTCGTCGTCATCGTCGCCGACGGCGATGCAAAACGGCCAAACTTACGGCGCAGAAGGTCTAGGAGACTAAAGGAGATACTCTCGACAAAGCATGAGTGCGGAAGCTCAAATTTGAACGTTTGCAACAAGGTGATTCCAGGCGCGCCTCTCAAACCAGCATCGACTGCTGGGCGAAGATGCCCGCCATCGCGCCTTGCCACGATGCCGTGGTGACCGAGGGGATCATGGGGTTAGTGAGGTCGCCCGCGGCGTAGATGCCGGGCATGCTGGTTTCGCGGCGCTCATCAACCTTGAGGACGATGCCAAGGGGTGTAGCGGCCGTGGCGAGGCCCAGTGATTCATGCAGGCCGGCGGACGGCTTGTTGCGCGGATGTGCGAACAGAATGTCGACAGCGACATCACGGCCGGAAGCGAGCTTGAGGGTGGGATTACGGCCGCTACGACGGGTGATTTCAGTGATCCGGCCATCGACGATAGGTGTGTTGCGACGCTCCAGATCGGCCCGGATATCGGTCGGGATGTCGTGACCATCGGCGAAGACCGTCAACCTGTCAGTCCAATCGTGGAACAGCCTGGCCTGATTGTGCGACTGCGGGCCGGACCAGACGAGGCCCCAATGCTGGCCGGCGACTTCAAAGCCGTCGCAATAGGGACAGGGCACGATGGACGTGCCCCAGCTTTCGGCAAACCCCGGCACATCGGGCATCTGGTCCGTGATGCCATAGCTCAGGATCAGCCGACGCGCCCCAAGGCTTTCGCCATCGCCCATGAGGACGGAGAAATCGTCGATGCCGCCGGAGACTTTGTCGGCCCGAGCGTTGACCAGACTGATCGCAGGATAACGCGCCAACTGCCGGCGCGCCTCGGCTAGGATGTCCAGCGGCGGCTTGTGATCGTGACCAAGCATACCATGCGAGTGGCCGGCGAAGCGGTTGCGCGGCAGGCCAGTGTCGAGAACGGTGACCTTGCGGCGGGCACGGCCGAGTTGCAGGGCGGCGGCAAGGCCAGCAAAGCTGCCGCCGATAATGATGACGTCATCCATGGTGATGGGCTCCGTGTTGCGGATGAAGCGGGTTGGGCTGAGCCTGGCGCGCAGAATCGTCCAGCGATGCGCATTCGATATCGGTGGGCGGCCAAGGCAATCCTGATTTGGAGGACACGATAAAATCCACTCTTGGAATTTCTGAAACTGCGTAGTATCGTAATTCATGAATAACGATACTGTCAAGGACTGTAATTGAGATGACCGAAAATAGTCGAGGCCGGCGTGGCCGGCCCGCCAATGAGGCGCTTGGCCAAACCATTGTCGACACCGCAGGCGAACTCTTTGCAGAATTGGGTTTTCAAGCGACGACATTGGACAAGGTCGCCCAGCGAGCGAAGATATCGAAGCTCAGCATTTACAAGCACTTCGAGAACAAAGAGGCGCTGTTTGGCGCGGCCTTTGCGGCCCGCTGTCAGCAGCTAATCCCACAGGCGCTTTTTGAAGGCGTCGATGGCTCGGCCGAGGATCAGCTTATGGCGGTGGGATCATCGCTGCTTCGCACGCTGCTGCGCCCAGACGTCCGCAACGTCGAAGCCATGGTCATGGCCGACACGCCGAACCAAAAGTCGTTGAGCAAAGTCCATTACGAAGCCGGCCCTGCCCATATCGTCGCCCAAATCGAGACCCTGTTACGTCAGTTGCACGCGAAGGCGGTGCTGAACGTACCCGATCCTCTCCGGTCCGCCCGCTTGTTTGCCGCACTTTTCAAAGGCTCCGATCTTCTGATTATTGCACGATTTGATGAGGCGAGAGCAGAGGACGATGACGAAATCGAATCCTATTGCCGGTCGGCTGTCGCCATGTTCATCGCGGCTCACGGTCGCAACGAACACGCGGGCGGATAGCCGGGACGAGGCCGCGATGGACTACTCGCTTGATATTTTGAACGCGTGCACTGACTCAGCGCGAGATCGGTGTCCGGAATGCGCCAGGACCGGACATTGCATGGCTGGCATGTGGATCATGCCCCCAGCTTGTCGAGCAGGGTCTTGGCCTCTTTCAGATCGAGCGTGTCGAAGCCCTCGGTGAACCAGCCGTAGGTCGGCGCCAGCAGGTCATGTGCCTCGGCGCGCTTGCCCTGTTCGGCCAAAAGGCGCGCAAGCGATGTGGCGGCGCGGAGCTCCCAGGATTTGGCACCTTGCTCGCGAGACCGCTCGATCGCCTGGCGGAACGAGATTTCAGCCTCGCGGCAATCGCCTGGTTCCGCGGCAGCGCATAGGGCACCCCGGAGCCGCAGCAATTCGGCATGGCACCACTGCTCGCGGGTCCGGCTCACCTGGTCGAGGGCCCGATCGATCAGGCGCACGCCGTCGGACGCGCGATTGACACTGCCTAGCACCTCGCCGAGCAGTCCCATCGCGTATGCCTGCGTCACGTGCGTTCCGACGGCCTGCATCCGGGCCAGGCTATCCTCAATCTGGGCGATCGCCCGCTCCTTATGGCCCTGCTTCGCCGAGAGCCAGCCCTTCTGCTGGGCGGCCATGGCGGTCCAAAAGGGATACGCCTGCTCGGTCGCGAAGGTGAGCGCACGGTCGATCCGCTCCTCGGCTTCGGCCACCTCGCGTCGGAACAGTCGTAACCATGCTGCCCATGTCAGCACATAAGCGCGGCTGAAGGGGTGCGCCAATCGCTCGGCCAAGACAAGGGCGTCTTCCATCCGGGCCAACGCCTGGTCGGGGTAGCCGAGGTGCCAAAGCACCGCCGACCCACGACACAGGCAAATCGGTCCGGGATCCTGGCCGTAGAGGGCGAGATGCGCTCGATGTCGCTGTGGGCGATACGATTCAGAGGCCAGCTCCAGATGTTTGCGTGCCTCCCTGAAGTCGCCGCGCCAGGAAAAGCCGACCCCCCGAGCATAGTGGGCTTCGACCACCCACACGGGATCGTTGCTCTGCCGGGCAAGGTCAAGAAGCCGTCCGCTCAGCTCGTGCGCCGACGTGAGTTCGGCGCGCGTGGCCGAGTAGATGGCCAGGCCGAGCAGAACCGGGAAGACGTCCGCATCTTCCGGCATCAGCTCGCAAAGGCGGCGCGCGCGAGAATATACCTGCTCGACCTCGGGATTTGCGTAGCCATCCTGGCGGCGAGCACGCGGCCCAGCACCGTTAGCGCTGCGAGCTCGCGCCGCTGGCGCTCCGGGCCCGCAGGGAGCGTTTCGATCAGGTTCAGCGCTTTCTGCAGATGGCTCTGGGCCTCATCGTTGGCCGAACGGTCGTTGGCGCTCTCTCCCGCGCGCTGCCAATAGCCGATGGCCTGAAGCGAGAGGCCTGCAGCCGTATAGTGCTGAGCCACGATCTCGGGCTCGTGTTCGACGACCTCGCCGAAATGCTGCTCGAGCGCGTGGGCGATCCGGGTGTGCAGTTGCTGGCGCCGACTGCGCAGCAAGGTGGCATAGGCGGCATCTCCCACCAATGCGTGCTTGAAGATGCACGTCGCATGCGGCGGCCGACCGCGCGCGATCACGAGCTCGGCGCCGATCAGCTGGTCGAGGGCGCCCTGCAGTTCCCGTTCCCCGCGCTGCGCGACAGCCGCCAGCAGCTCATAAGAGAATTCGCGGCCGATGGCGGCGCCAATCTGCGCAACCTCCCGCGCCGGCGCCACCAGCCGATCGAGCCGCGCCACCAGAGAATCCTGCAGGGTTGCAGGGATCGCCAACGGTGGCAGCGGGCCCGCGAGCGCGTAACGGTCGCCTTCATCGGTCAACACGTCGGATTCGATGACCGCCTTGGTCACCTCCTCGAGGAACAGGGGCACGCCGTCTGTCTTGGCCACCATCTGCTCAAGCAACCCGTCCGGCAGCGCCTTGCCACCGGTCAACCGCTCCACCAGGGCGGCACCCTGCCGGTGGCTCAGGCGGTTCAGCGCGAGCGAGGTGACCCGCGGGTGGCCGATCCACCGCGGCTCGAACTCAGGGCGGAAACTGAAGACCGCCAAGACTGCAAGGCGGGGGATCTGCGGGACCAATCGGTCGAGGAGCTCCAGCGACGTTGGATCAATCCAGTGGATATCTTCGAAAACCAACAGCACGGGCTGGCGGGCCGCCAGGCCAACAAGCTGCCGGATCAGCGCCTCGAGGGTCAGCTCCTTCTGGCGCTGGGGGCTGAGGTTCAGGGGTGCGTAGCGGCTGCCCACCGGGAGCGAAAGAAACGCCGACAACAAAGGGGCGTCGTCCCGGACCTTGTCTGTGGACCGCGCCAGGAGGCGCTCCAGCTTGTCGAGTTTCACGCTCGGCGGATCGTCTGGGTGGAAGCCAGCCGCGCGGGTGAGTTGGACGATCGACGGGCGAAGGGCGCTGTTTGCGTGGAACGGCGAGCACTGGCAGCGGATGCGGATGTGCGGCCGGTCGCGCAGGCGCTCGCGCAGCGCCTGAATCAGGTGCGACTTGCCGATGCCGGGCTCACCGGAGAGCAGGACCACCTGCCCCTCCCCGGACGCGGCCTTGCTCCAGAGCTCCGCCAGCAGAGCAAGCTCGTGCTCGCGCCCGACCGTGGGGGCGAGGCCGCTCGTCGCGCGCGCTTCGAACCGGGTCTCGGCGGCACTCTCGCGAAGCACTCTCCACGCGCGGATCGGGGCGTCGAACCCCTTCAGCTCGTGCAAGCCGAGGTCGGCGAACTCGAACAGCCCGCCGAGCAGTCGGCGCGTCGCGAGCGGGATCACGATCTCGCCAGGCCCCGCCAATGCCTGCAGCCGCGCCGCCAGGTTCGGCGACTCGCCAACCACCGTTTCCTCCTGCGCCGCTCCTTCGCCGATGAGATCGCCCACCACCACCAGCCCCGTTGCGATGCCGACGCGTACCGCAAGCCCACCTTGTGCCGGGATCGCGAGCCTTGCGATCGAATCAACGATCGCCAGCCCAGCCCGCACGGCTCGCTCCGCGTCGTCCTCATGCGCCTTTGGATAGCCAAAATACACCAGCACGCCGTCGCCCATGTATTTGGCCACAAACCCGCCAAAGCGACGCACCGCCTCGGCAACGCACTTCTGATAGGCCGCAATCACCTCCCGCAAATCCTCAGGGTCCATTCGCGCCGAGAGTGCCGTCGAGCCGACAAGGTCCGAGAACATCACGGTGACCTGACGGCGCTCAGCGGTGTCCTTCGCGGCATTGTCGATTGCCAGAGGCGCATCGGATAACGTTGGTGCAGCTACTTGAGCGCGCAAGGCTGCGATGGCGTCGAGCAGCTTACGACGATGTCCGACAAATCCGACGCCAAGATCCTTCAGGTCCTCGGCCGTCAACGTCGGCAGGACCGTGTCGTCGATCTTATTCTCGCGGAAGGCGGCCTCATACTGTTCGAGGCCATGCCTCCGCAGCCAATCTCCGACGTCCATGGCGGCGCCCCTGGCTTGCCTACCCACGCATGATCCACCAGGGGAGACAGCCTGTCTAGGACCGGGAACCCACCTACAACTTCCTAAAGAAGCCGGACAGAATATTCGGACCCGCTTCGCCGGGGCGCAGCCTGATGCCGTCCTCGAATGAGTTCAGCGTCACGCATTCGAAGCCGTTGTGCGCGAGCAGCGCCACCAGCGAGTCGCGATCGAAGTGGTGCAGGTGCTCGTTGGGAAGACGCATACGCCACGTTCGGAACCACGCGTCACCGTCGGCGCCGAGCTCGCGCCAGCGGCAATAGGGAACGGCGACGGCCAGGTGCCGGGTCTTAAGGCGGCCGAGGAAACCCAGATCCGGGATGTGTTCGAGCACGTCGAACATGGCGACGAGATCCCACTGGCTGGCGAGCGCCTCATCCCAATCGACGAAGCGAACGCCCTTGGGCAGCGGAAACTCGGCGATGTCGCAGCCGGCGCAATCGGCGACCCCGGTTATCTTCGCGGCTTCGACGAAGGTGCCGGTGCCGTATCCGATTTCCAGCACGGACCGAGGAACCTCGCCGGTGATGCCCAGCACCCAGCCAAGCCGCTGGTATCCGAGCTTGATGGTCCGGTCACTGAGGTCCTCGTAATAGGAAATGTACTGCTTGTCGTACTTGATCGGTGTGAAGTCGATCTGGCGGATCACGCCAAACCGGTCCACCTCGTAGTTGTCCAACATGAGCCAGCCGCCTCCGGATGCCGAACTCCTTACACGGCGGAGCTGAACGCGAGGTAACCGGCCGGGCTGGCCCAAATCCCGGCAAAAATGGCGGCGCCAGCCCCCCACACCGGCCGCTGCGCGGCCGCCTCTCCCCAATTCATAGGGGAGAGGAACCCAAGCCTTTCAGGGCCGCGACCACGGTGGTTGGCGTTTCCTCTCCCTCACAAAGCGGGGAGTACCATATGCGATGCCCTGCCATCTCACTCGACCTCACGCCGCGCTCCACCCCGCGCGCCGCTTCCCCACAGGGCGCGCTGGAACACATTCCGCTTGACCTTGCGCGGCACGAGCTCGATGTCGCTGACCAGCTTGGCGCCGCCCTTGCGGCGCTCGAGCGTGATCTTGCGGCTGTGGAAGGCTTCCAGCTCGGCGCGGTGCGCCACGCTGATGATGGTGACCTTGGGCAGTTCGTGGATGATGGTCTGCATCATCTTGTCCTGGCTCTTCTCGTCCAGTGCCGAAGTCGCCTCGTCGAGCACGATGATATCGGGGCTGTGCAAGAGCAGGCGCGCGAAGGCGAGGCGCTGCTTTTCGCCACCCGACAGCGTCTGGTCCCATGGCGCATCTTCCTCGATCCTGGCAGCCAGATAGGCGAGGCCGACCTTGTCGAGGGCGGCGTTGATCTCCTTGACCGTCCAGTTGTCGGCGGCGGCGGGATAGGCGACGGCGCGGCGCAGCGTGCCGGAAGGGATGT
>NZ_RZOJ01000171.1:0-11469 GCF_003998845.1 Mesorhizobium sp. M4A.F.Ca.ET.022.05.2.1
TCCTCGTGCAGAATGCCTTCGTCCAGCAGTTCGCGGATCAGGAAGCCGAGCCCGCCGGCGGCGTGGAAATGGTTCACGTCGGCAAGCCCGTTCGGATAGACGCGGGCGAGCAGCGGCACCGCTTCCGACAGGTCCGAGATGTCCTGCCAGGTCAGCGCGATGCCGGCGGCGGCGGCCATGGCGATCAGGTGGATCGTGTGGTTGGTCGAGCCGCCGGTCGCATGCAGGCCGACGACGCCGTTGACGATCGAGCGCTCGTCAATCATGCGGCCGACCGGCGTATAGTCATTGCCGAGCGCGGTGATCGACAGCGCGCGCCGCGCCGCTTCCCTTGTCAGTGCGTCGCGCAGCGGCGTGCCGGGATTGACGAAGGAGGCGCCTGGCGTGTGCAGGCCCATGATCTCCATCAGCATCTGGTTGGAGTTGGCAGTGCCGTAGAAGGTGCAGGTGCCCGGCCCGTGATAGGACTTGGATTCGGCCTCGAGCAGTTCGGCCCGCCCTGCCTTGCCTTCGGCATAGAGCTGGCGGACCTTGGCCTTCTCGTCGTTCGGCAGGCCCGATGTCATCGGCCCGGCTGGCACGAACACCGCCGGCAGATGGCCGAACGTGAGTGCGGCGATCACCAGCCCCGGCACGATCTTGTCACAGACGCCGAGGAAGACGGCGGCGTCGAACATGTTGTGCGACAGCCCGATCGCCGCCGCCATGGCGATCACGTCGCGCGAAAACAGCGACAGTTCCATGCCGGGCTGGCCTTGCGTGACGCCGTCGCACATCGCCGGCACGCCGCCGGCCACCTGCGCGATGCCGCCGGCCTCGCGCGCCGCTTCCTTGATCAGCGCCGGATAGGTCTCGAACGGCTGATGCGCCGACAGCATGTCGTTGTAGGAGGTGATGATGCCGAGATTGGGCACCCGGTCGCCGCCGAGCGCGACCTTCTCGGAAGGGCTGCAGACGGCAAAGCCATGCGCGAGATTGCCGCACGACAGCACCCCCCGGTTGGCGCTGCGGCCGGAGGCCTCGGCGATGCGGCCGAGATAGGCTTCGCGGCCGGCTTTCGAGCGTTGGCGGATGCGCTCGGTGATGGCTTCGATGTCGCGTCTGGCGGTCATGGCAACGGTCCTTTCAGGCGGGGTCCCTGAACTTTCCGGCAGCCGGGACCCTCGGTATGGTCAAAATCAGGGCGCCCAGAAAACCTCGACGGCTCTGGGCGCCGCCTCGATCACGGCGCGAATGGGCTTTCTCGCGCCTGATCCCATGGCGCTATCGAAGGCGCTGCGCTTTTCCGCGCCCTCGATATGCAGCGCGATGAAGCCGGCGCCGATGATCCTTGCCATCGACAGCGTCAGCCGCGGCTCGCCGGCGCTTGCCGCATGCACCGGCAGCACGATCCGTTGCGAGGACGGATCAAGCAATCGCGCAAGATCGTCGGCGTCGGGAAAGAACGAGGCGGTATGGCCGTCACCGCCCATGCCGAGCACGACCGCGTCGAGCGGCCAGGGCAGCGACCTGAGCGCCTCATTGTCGGACAGCGCCGCATCCTCGATGCTTGCCGCTTCATGGTAGAGCGGCACGAAGCGCGCCGCAGTCGCGGCGTTCTGCAACAGGTTGGCGGCCACCAGCCCGGCATTCGAGCGCGGCGAGGAGGCCGGTACGAAACGCTCGTCGACCAGCGTCACCGTGACCTTGTCCCAGGCAATAGGGATCCGCGACAGCGCGGCGAAGAACTTCGCCGGCGTCGTGCCGCCCGAGACGGCAAGCAGGGCCGTGCCGCGCTCGGTGACCGCCTTGGTCAGCCGTGCCGCGACATGGCCGGCGAGCGCCGCCGCCAGTTCCTGGCGATCGGCGAAGCTGTTCCAGTGATAGGCGCCGCTCAATTGCTCTCGTGCCATGTCCGCCCATCGCGTTCGATCAGCGCGATCGAGGCCGATGGCCCCCACGTGCCGGCCGTATAGCCCTGCGCCTCTTGTCTGGCGTTTTCCCAGGCGTTCTGGATCGGGTCGATCCATTTCCACGCCGCCTCGACTTCGTCGCGGCGCATGAACAGCGTCTGGTTGCCGCGCACCACATCCATGATCAGCCGCTCATAGGCGTCCGGCGCGCGTCCGTCGAAGGATTGCGCGAAACTCATGTCGAGCGGGATCTGGCGCAGTCGCATGCCGCCCGGGCCCGGATCCTTGATCATGATGAACTGCTTGACGCCCTCGTCCGGCTGCAGCCGGATCACCAACTGGTTGGCGAAGATCGGCCCGGCGCTGTCGCCGAAGATCGAGTGCGGGATCGGCTTGAACTCGATGACGATTTCCGAGACGCGGGTCGCCAGCCTTTTGCCGGTCCTGAGGTAGAACGGGACGCCGGCCCAGCGCCAGTTGGCGATCTCGGCCTTGATGGCGACGAAGGTCTCGGTATTGCTGTCCTTGCCGAGCTCCTCGACATACCCCTTCACCGGCCCGCCGGCGGAAGCTCCGGCGCGATACTGGCCGCGCACCGTGTGCTTCGGCGCCTCGTTGCCGTTGATGCGCTTCAGCGCCCGCAGCACCTTCAGCTTTTCGTCGCGCACGGCATCCGCGTCCATCGACGACGGCGCCTCCATGGCGACGAGGCACAGAAGCTGCAGCATGTGGTTCTGCACCATGTCGCGCAGCGCGCCGGCCTTGTCGTAGTAAGTGACGCGATCCTCGAGGCCGACGGTTTCCGCGACCGTGATCTGCACATGGTCGACATTGGCCGAGTTCCACAGCGGCTCGTAGAGCGCGTTGGCGAAGCGCAACGCCATCAGGTTCTGCACCGTCTCCTTGCCGAGATAGTGGTCGATACGGAAGATCTGGCTTTCGTGGAAGTCGTCGCCCACCAGGTCGTTGAGCGTGCGCGCCGAGGCGAGGTCGCGGCCGATCGGCTTCTCCAGCACGATACGCGAGTTCGGCGTGATCAGATTGTGTTCCTTGAGCTTGTGCGAGATGTCGCCGAACAGTGCCGGCGCCACGGCCAGGTAGAAGGCGCGGATACGGTCGCTGTCGCCGATCGCCTTCTTCAGCTTGTCGAAGCCGGCGCCGGTGGTGGCGTCGGCCGGGACATAGGAGAGCCGGGCGAGGAACGTCTCCAGCTCCTTCGGATCGATGTCGGCGGGCTTCACATGGTCCGAGATCGCCTGCTTGGCGAAGGCCTGGAACTCGGCGTCGGTCATCTTGGAGCGCGACGTGCCGATGATCCTGGTCGGTTCGGAAAACTGATGGTCGCGCTGGCGATGATAGAGCGAGGGCAGAAGCTTGCGTTCCGACAGGTCGCCGGTGCCGCCGAAAATGATGAAGTCGAAAGGATCGACGGGGATGATCTGGCTGGTCATGGTCTGTCCGCTTTAGACGCCGCGCTCAGGTGCGGGGCTGATATATTCTAATCGATTTAAATTTACCAGTGCCATGGTGTCACAGGTAAGGACAAATCGCTGGATGTCGATTGGGTCTCATGTGTGGCCTTGACACTGACGCTACCCGGGGGCTTGTCGGCAAGCGAGGCTTCCGGCAGCGTTCGCGGCTGCAACATAGAACGCGAATGTGACGAAAGCTAAGGAAGAAATCCGTCGCGGCATGCCGCTGCGGGAGTCCTCGCAGGGCAGCCGAGCGGCGGCCTCCGAAAATCCGGGAAGACCTCAATGGGCGGGAAAACCATGCGTCTGGAAAACAAGGTCGCCATCATCACCGGCGCCGCGTCCGGCTTCGGCGAGGGCATGGCCAGGCGCTTTGCCGAGGAGGGCGCCAGGGTCGTCGTCGCCGACCTCAACGCCCGGGGCGCCGAACGCGTGGCCGGCGAGATCGGCGACAACGCGATCTGGACGCAGACCGACGTCTCGCAGCGCTCCGAATTCGATGAGATGGTCTACGCCGCCAAAAGCGCCTTCGGCCGCATCGACATCATGGTCAACAATGCCGGCTATACGCACCGCAATGGCGACTTGCTTGACGTCGACGAAGCGACCTTCGATCTGATCACCGCCGTCAACATGAAGGCAATCTACCACGCGGCGCTCGCGGTGGTGCCGATCATGGAGCGCCAGGGCGGCGGCGTCATCCTGACCACCGCCTCTACCGCCGGGCTGAGGCCAAGGCCCGGCCTCACCTGGTACAATGCCTCGAAAGGCTGGGCGATCACCGCCACCAAGTCGATGGCGGTCGAACTGGCGCCGAAAAACATCCGCGTCAACTGCCTCTGCCCGGTCGCCGGCGAGACCGGCATGCTGGAGAAATTCATGGGCGCCGACACGCCGGAGATCCGCGAGAGGTTCCGCGCCTCAATCCCGCTCGGCCGCCTCTCGACGCCGCTTGACATCGCCAATGCCGCACTTTGGCTCGCCTCCGACGAGGTGCCGCCTTCATCACCGGCGTGGCGCTGGAGGTCGATGGCGGCCGCTGCATCTGAACGCCTGCGGTAGGCGCGGCCAGGATTTGACGAGCCGCCCGGGAACAGCATAAGGCTTGTCGAGGGGGCAGGGTAGCCATGCGATGAAAGCCCGATTGCGCAAAATTCGCAAGAGCCTGTGGCACCGCCACAAGATCTACAGGGCATGGCGCGCCCGTTCGAAAAGCGCGGCGACCTTCATCGGCGTCACCGGCAGTTCCGGCAAGTCGACCGCGGCGGCGTTGCTCGGGCATATATTGGCCAGCCATCGCCCGGTCTACACGCAGGTTCTCGCCAACGCCATCGATGCGCTGGCCAGCACGCTCTACAAGCGCATGTGGAAAGCGGGCGAGGTCGACTATGTCGTGTTCGAAGCAGGCGCCTATGGCGTCGACACCATCAGGCCGATGGCGGAACTGCTCCAGCCGCATGTCGCGGTCGTCACCATGGTCCGCCTCGAACATTTGGCCAGTTTCAGGACTCTGGAGAACATCGCCCTGGAAAAGCGCGCCCTGGTCGACGCGCTGCCGCCCGGCGGTCTTGCCGTGCTCAACGCCGACGATCCGCATGTGCTCGGCATGGCTTCGGGCACCAGGCATCGCGTCGTCACCTTCGGCCGGACGGAAGATGCGGATTATCGTGTCACCGACACGCAGGCCGCCTATCCTGAAACGCTGAGCCTCAAGGTCCGGTGGCGTGGCGGCACGCTCGACCTGAAGACGCTGTTTCCGGCCGAGTATCTATGGCTGCCGACGGCGGCGGCTGTCGCCACCGCGCTGGAGCTCGGCGTGCCGCCCGAAAAAGTCGCGGCGCGCGTGGCGACGTTTCGGCCCTTGGTCAATCGCTGCCAGGTGCTCGTTATCGAGGACGGTCCGCACTTCCTGGTCGACACCGCCAAGGCTCCCTGGCATTCGATCAACCTCGCCATCGACATGGTAGCCAAGGCCAAGGTCGCCTCAAAACGCATCGTTCTCGGCCAGATTTCGGATTATGTGGGTTCGACCAGAAAGTACCGTGACGCCTACAACACCGCGCGCGAGGTCGCTGGCCAGGTGATCTATGTCGGCGACAACGCGCATCGCTCGGGCGCCGACCAGGCCGACCGCGACGGCGGCCGGTTCGTCGAATTGCGAACGCCCAAGCAAGTCTCCGACCACATCAAGCGAACGGCAGTACCGGGCGAATTGATCCTGCTTAAGAGCTCGTCCAACCTTCACCTGGAGAGGATCGCGCTCGCCTGGACCCACGACGTCAAATGCTGGGTCCCGGTTTGCGGAAAAAGGTCTGGATGCCAGGGATGCGGCCTGTTCGAAGTGCCGTTCGAGGAACATCGCGCCCATGTCAGAAAACGCAGGCGAGCCCGACTATGGCAGTGGCTTCGGCGGCTGCTGTGGCTGACCGGCGGCGATGAAGCTCTCAGGCGCCGGTCTTGATGTAGGTCTTGTAGATCCAGCCGCGCTTGCCATTATAGACGATCTGGCACCACTTCTTGCAGCTTATGACTTGCACCGAGGTCTTGGCGGGCACGGTGATCATCGCGGCCGCTTTCTGTTTCGGGCCGGCCCGCATGGTGACGGCCCGTAGAATACGTCCGGTGCTGGCCGCACTGACCTGCTGGGTCTTTGCCTTGCCATCGTCGCCTGCGGATGCCTGCGCTTCCGGCGTCTGCGGGTCCGGCGCGGGAATGGCGGCGGTCTTGGCGCCATCGGGATCGTCCTTTGCCGGCGCCGCGTCGGGCGCCGCCACCTTGGACAGCGATGCGGCGGCGTCGGATTGAGCCGCCGGCTCGGCGAATGCCGTGTCGGATGACTGGGCGGTCTCTTCGGCCTGTCGGCTTGCCGTCTGATCGGATGGAGCAGGCGCGGGGTCGCTGGACGCGGTCTTGGTGTCTGTTGCGGTCCAGCGCGGGTCGTTGGACGCCAGCGCCGGTATCTTGGCTTCCTTGGCGGCCACCACGGGCGACACCGCGTCGGCCTTGCGCGCCGCCTGCGGCGCGGTGGCCATCGTCGTCGCGTTCGCGCTGGCGGGCGCGATCTTGGTTGTCCTGACCGGGATTGTCGGGACGCTTTGCGCCGGGCTTGCGATCGCTTGCCGGTCGCTGCCCGGCAGCGCCAGCCACAGCGCAATCCCCGCCACGCCAAGCAGCGCGGCGGTGCCGACGGCGGCAATCACCAGATGCGAGTTCGACCGCACGCCCTGCCAGAACGACGGCCGCATGTCATAGCCAAACTGCATTGCAAAGCGCCGTCGTTCCGGCGCGCCGAAACTGAAGGGCTCGTTCACTCTAACCACCTCCAATAGGTGGGCCGACGTTCTTTCGATCGGTGCCGGAGGTCCGGCGGTGATCGGCATCGGTCCCAAAAACACAAGCGGGCGGGCCCGCGAAAGTCCCCGTCTTACAGCCCAGAACCCGCATCTTTTGCCGGTGATTGTGGCATCAGTGCGCCCTTGGAACGAATTCTGCACCCTTGTTAAGGATTCTGCAACATGTCGCAGCGGCACGAACAGCCGAATGGAATCAGGCGGATAGGCCGGAAGTTCCGTTCCAGGCCGTGCTTCCCCAGCGTCAGATCCTGTCGCGCAGGGCGAACCAACTGAGCGCCAGGAACAGCAAGGGCGCACGAAAACGCCGGCCGCCGGGGAAGGGCGGGATCTTTAGATCCTCGATCAGCTTCAGCCGGTCGCGGTTGCCGAGCACGGTCTCGGCATAGAGCTTGCCGAAGAAGTTCGACAGCATGACGCCGTGGCCGGAATAGCCGCCGACCGAGATGACATTGGGCATCACTTCGCGCACGAATGGCTTGCGCGGCACTGTGATGCCGACATAGCCGCCCCAGCCATGCGTGATCTCGACATCCTTCAACTCCGGATAGAGTTCCGCGATCTGCCGGCGGATATGGATGTGGATGTCCTTCGGATCGTTGACCGCATAGACCTCGCGCCCGCCGAACAAAAGCCGGCCGTCTTTCGACTTGCGGAAGTAGCGCACGACGAAGCGGGAATCGTCGACCGACTCGCCGCCCGGCAACACCGTGGTTTCCGATCCGAGCGGCACTGTCGCGCCGATGAAGGAGCCGATCGGCATGATGTGCGCGGCGCTCACCGGCTCGAGCGTGCCGCCATAGGCATTGACGCCAATTAGGCATTTGTCGGCGGTGATCGTGCCGTTCGGCGTCGTGACCCTCACCTTGCCGCCGCTGGAGACGATGCCGGTCGCAGGTGTCCGCTCGAACAGCTGCGCGCCGGCCTCGGCCGCTGCTTTCGCCGTGCCGATCACCAGCTTCAACGGGTGGATATGGCCAGTGCCGGTGTCGCGCGTGCCGCCGAAATAGCGCGTCGAGCCCAGCCGCTCGGCCGCCTCCTTCTCGTCCATGAAGGAAATGTGCGGGTAACCGAAGCGGCTTGCCATGATCTCGGCATGCGCCTTGTAGTCGTCGACATAGCGCTGCTTGTGCGCCACCGACAGCTGGCCCGGCATGTAGTCGATCTCGATCCTGTTGACGGCCGCGAATTCGAGCAGGTGCGCCTTGGCCTCCTCGGCGAGGTCGAACAGCGCCTTGGCGCGGGAAAGGCCGTATTCCGCCTCCAGCTCCTCGGCCCAGGCGCGCTGACCGGTGCCGAGCTGACCGCCATTACGCCCGGAAGCGCCGTCGCCAAACCGATGCGCCTCGGCGAGCACGACATTGCTGCCGGCCTTTGCCAGATGCGCCGCCGCCGACAGGCCGGTGAAGCCGCCGCCGACGATGACGACATCGCATTGGCGGTCGCCGTCAAGGGATGGGTGTTCGGGTCTAGGTCCCGCGGTGTCTTCGTACCAGGAGCGGCCAGGAGAGATCGGTGATTGGTAAGGCATGATTGAGTAGGGGAATAAGGGGAATAGGGGAATAGGGGAATAGGTAAGCTAGTCGGCCGAGAGTTTGCGGATCAGAAGGCGGAGAAGCTTCCCCACACTTTCGGTCCCCTCCAGCAATGAAACCGCCGTCACTTTCGGCGCGATGCCGGTACGCTCGGCTATCAGGATCTGCGTCTCCAATTCCTTCAGTGAGCCTTGAGCGATACGCAAAAATTGCTGATAGGACCCCCGGATTTCTCTACCATAGCCTTCCGCGATGTTGGCTGGTATCGAGGCGGCGGCTCGGCGCACTTGGCTGGTTAATCCATAGAGCTCCTCCTTGGGCCGGGATTTCGTCGCCCCATAACCGCCACCGCAAGATCCATCGCTTGCTGCCAGACGATCAGGTCCTAGTAGGAGCCTGTTTTCTCGGTCATTTCCCCTACTCCCCTACTCCCCTAAACATTCAGCAACAAATACTCCCGCTCCCACGGGCTGATCACTTCCATGAAGGTCTCGAACTCAGCCCGCTTGATCGCCGCATAGGTGGCGGTGAACGACTTGCCGAGGATCGCGCAGAGTTCCTCGTCGCCTTCGAACAGGTCGACGGCTTCGAGCAGGCTGCGCGGCAGGTCGATCTCATCGGCGTTGGCGGTGGTCAGCACCGGAGGCTCGGCCTTGACCTTGTTGATCATGCCGACCAGGCCGCAGGCGAGCGATGCCGCCAGCGCCAGGTAGGGGTTTGCGTCCGAGGACGGAATGCGGTTTTCGACACGCCGCGCCGCCGGATCCGAACGCGGCACGCGGAAGGCCGTGGTGCGGTTATCGTAGCCCCATTTGTTGTTGACCGGTGCCGATGCCGCCTGCGTCAGCCGCCGGTAGGAATTGACATAGGGCGCGAACATCACCAGCGCGTTCGGCACATGCTTCTGCATGCCGCCAATGAAGTGGAAGAAATCCTCCGTCTCCGAGCCGTCCTCGGCCGAGAACACGTTCCTCCCGGTCTTCCTGTCGACGATCGATTGGTGGATGTGCATGGCCGAGCCGGGCTGGCCCTGGATGGGCTTGGCCATGAAGGTGGCGTAAATCTCGTGCTTCAGCGCCGCCTCGCGGATGGTGCGCTTGAACATGAACACCTGGTCGGCGAGCTCGATCGGATCGCCGTGGCGCAAATTGATCTCGAGCTGGCCGGCGCCCTCCTCGTGGATCAGCGTGTCGATCTCCAGGCCTTGCCCTTCGGAAAAATGGTAGATGTCGTCGATCAGCTCGTCGAACTCGTTGACGCCGGCGATCGAATAGCCGGCGCCGCCGCCGATCGGCCGTCCCGAGCGCCCGACCGGCGGCGTCAGCGGATAGTCCGGGTCGGGATTCTTGCGCACCAGGTAGAATTCGATCTCGGGCGCCACAACTGGCCTCAGCCCGCGATCGGCGTAAGCCGCGAGCACGCGCTTCAACACGTTGCGCGGCGTGAACTCGACCGAGCGGCCATCCTGATGGACGAGGTCGCAGATCACCGCCGCCGTCGGGTCCTCTTCCCACGGCACCACGGTCAGCGTCGAAAGGTCCGGCATCAACTTGAGATCGCCGTCATCCTCCGGATAGTGGAAACCGTTGCCGTCCTCGGGATAACCGCCGGAAATCGTTGTCATGAACACCGCCGATGGCAGCGCCAGCGAGGTGTTGGAGGTGAATTTCTTCGACGGCATCATCTTGCCGCGGGCAACGCCGGCCTGGTCAGGCGTGATGCATTCGATGTCCTCGATGCCGCGCCATTCCAGCCAGGCGCTGGCCTCCTTCCAGCTCTTCACGCCGCGTTGGTTCTTCAAGAAGGCGGGCGTGCGGGTACGCCCTCCGCGGCTAGACGGACGGACTTCCTTTTTTTCAGGCGGCATCAATCACCAGATTGCGTTGCAGATGGTGAAGTATAGCCGTGGCCGGCGATGGAAGGGAAGGGGAACCCCTGTGCGGTTGCTGCCGTGGTTGAAATTCGCCGTGGCGGGCTTAGGTTCGACGCCTCGCGAAATGCGATTACCTTGGACCCCGACGCAGGACAGCCATGGCCGGCCATGAACTGACGACGATCGGCTTCGATGCCGACGACACGCTGTGGCAGAACGAGCAGTTCTTCCGCCTGACCGAGAAGCGCTTCGCAGGACTGTTGGCCGAGCATGGCGAGGCGGAGCATATTTCGGCGCGGCTGCTCGAAGCGGAAAGGCGCAACCTTGCCGTCTACGGCTTCGGCATCAAGGGCTTCACTCTGTCGATGATCGAAACCGCGATCGAGATCAGCGGCGGCCGTGTGCCGGGATCGGTGGTCGCCGAAATCCTTGCCGCCGGCCGCGAGATGCTCAGCCATCCGATCGAGCCGCTGGCCCATGCACGCGAGACGGTGGAGAAGCTGGCCGGTTCCTATCGCCTGGTGCTGATCACCAAGGGCGACCTTTTCGACCAGGAACGCAAGCTGGCGCAATCAGGCCTCGGCGATCTGTTCGACGCCGTCGAGATCGTCAGCGACAAGAGCGCGACCACCTATGCCCGAATCTTCAGCCGCCATGGCGACGGGCCCGAGAAAAGCATGATGGTCGGCAACTCGCTCAAATCCGATGTCGTTCCGGCCATCGACGCCGGCGGCTGGGGCGTGCACGTGCCGCACGAGTTGACCTGGGTGCTCGAACATGTCGAGCCGCCGAAGGCCGCGCCGCGTTTTCGCCAGATCGCCGATCTTGGCGAACTGCCAAGGTTGATTGAAAGCATCGTTTCTAGCGGCTGACTTGTGCCGCAGCGCTGGAACGGCGGATCCGGTTTCTGCTAGCCGCGCCCTGACCCGATCAGGCGGTCGATCACCGGTTGCAGCCTCTCGGGAGTGATCGGTTTGGCGATCACGACATCGATCACACTCGAGAGACCCAGGCTCTCCGGTGTGCCAGTCTTGGTTGAAAGCAGGATCACCGAGGGCAATGCCTTGCCCGAAATCCGCCTGAGCGCATCTATTCCGGAGATCAACGCGTCGCAGTCCTTGTTGTCGGCGCCGCCGTCGAGCACGATCGCGCCGGGAATGAGGCAGCGCAAGGCTTTCGCCGCCGTATCGGGCGATTCGGAAATCGGCTTCAGCCCTGATTTCTCGACGATTTTCGACACCACGACCCTGTTTATCGGCGACTTTCCGATGACGAGCACCTGAGAGAAATCGGTCAGCATCTCGGCGCCGCCGCCACGGCCCTCCGGATTCAGATGTCTTTCAGTCC
>NZ_RZOJ01000172.1:0-11448 GCF_003998845.1 Mesorhizobium sp. M4A.F.Ca.ET.022.05.2.1
ACGCGCCCCCTGGACGAACATATGACCACAAAGGCGAAGCTGGATTTCGAGCTGGCGTCGACGGGATTCTCGCGCGAGGTTTTCCGCAAGTTCCGGGCTCTGTCGGCCAAGGCCGACCTGATCCACTATCACTTTCCATGGCCGCTCATGGACGTGGTGCATTTTCAGTCCCGCCACGGCAAGCCGGCGCTCGTCACCTACCATTCCGATATCGTCAAGCAGCGACTCATCCTGCCTTTCTACCGGCCTTTGATGATGCGCTTCCTGGGCGATGTCGACGCCATCGTGGCGACATCCCCGGACTACCTGCGATCGAGCCCCATTCTTGCGGCATTCAGAGCCAAGACGAAGGTCATTCCCATCGGCATCGACGAAGGCGCCTACCCCTCCCCTACCGATGCCGACAATGATTGGTGCCGGTCGACAATTCCGGGGCCGTTCGTGCTGTTCGTCGGCGTCCTGCGTTACTACAAGGGACTGGATGTCCTGATCGAGGCCGCCGGCCAAGTCCGTTGCAAGATCGTCATAGCCGGCTCGGGGCCCATTGAAGCGGAGCTCAGGCTGCAGGCCGAAACGCTGCGCCGCGACAACGTGATCTTCCTTGGCGAAGTGAGCGAGCCGCGCAAGATGGCGCTGCTCAA
This sequence comes from Mesorhizobium sp. M4A.F.Ca.ET.022.05.2.1, assembly GCF_003998845.1. Taxonomy (NCBI): domain Bacteria; kingdom Pseudomonadati; phylum Pseudomonadota; class Alphaproteobacteria; order Hyphomicrobiales; family Phyllobacteriaceae; genus Mesorhizobium; species Mesorhizobium sp. M4A.F.Ca.ET.022.05.2.1. The sequence continues at coordinate 642 of NZ_RZOJ01000172.1, forward strand.
CAATTGCCTTGGCTTCGTCTTTCCTTCGAACCAGAGGTCGGAGGCCTACGGGCTTTCGCTGGTCGAGGCGGCGATGCGCGGCAAGCCGATGGTCTCGTGCGAAATCGGAACGGGCACGAGCTACGTCAATGAGGCCGGCACAACCGGGCTCGTCGTGCCGCCTTCAGATCCGGCCGGGCTTGCCGAGGCGATAAACCGGCTGATTGCCTCGCCGACGGAGGCGGCGAGTTGGGGACGAGCCGCGCGCGACCGGTACGTGCGCCTCTTCACTGCCGACAGGATGGGGAAATCCTACGCCGAGCTCTACCGTCAGCTCGGCGGCCGCAAAGGCTGAGCTGAAGGCGGTTTCTCTAGAGGGGCTTGCGGGTCGATGTCCGTCGATATAGAACATAACGAGAACATTTTGGGGAGTTGCGTCATGAAACTGACCGGGAAGCTCGACTATCTGGAACTGCCGGCAACCGGCGGCACGCTGGACAGCGTGAAAGCCTTCTACAGCGCCGCCCTCGGCTGGTCGTTCACCGACTATGGGCCGACCTATTCGGCCTTTGCCGAAGGAATTGACGGCGGTTTCCAGGCCGATGCCGGCGAAGCCGCCGCCAAACCGCTGCCGGTGCTTTATTCGCACGCGCTGGAGGAAACGCTTGCCGCGGTTGAGAATGCCGGCGGCACCATCGTCAAGCCGATCCTCCCGTTTCCTGGAGGGCGGCGCTTCCATTTCGCGGATCCGGCGGGCAACGAGCTGGCGGTCTGGGGCGAGTAGACCGCAACCCGCGGCTTTTCAATCCAAGCGTCGCGTACGACACTCATGCCCCCAAACGCGCGACGGTCCGTGGCGGGAAACATGCGGCAAGATTACCTTGGACGCAGCCCGTCCAAGCATTGAGCTTTGCGGCGGCTCGTCCTATAAGGCCGCGCTCAGCGGGCACGTTGCGGCTGTTGGGGCGTCGCCAAGTGGTAAGGCATCGGTTTTTGGTACCGACATTCCCAGGTTCGAATCCTGGCGCCCCAGCCAAACAGGATGCTCTGTTGACAATTTGGCTCCTTTGGCTTTCCCGGTCGAAGCGTTGCAGTTGTTTCCGTAAGCAAATCAGATGGTTGTCGGAACACCGCGCGAACTTCCCTTCGTCACACGCGCAGTTCGACAGGTACCAAGCTTAGAAGCCGCTTCTTCTCGCGAGGAGCCTGCCGGGCGAACAGTTGCCGGGTATTGCGCGCCAGCGCCAGCAGGCGCATTCCATCCTCCGTGTATGATTCCTCGGCCTCGCCATGCCGTTCGATCTCGCGGAGCAAGCGCGTCTGTTCGAACCGCCACAAGCTGAAATACGGTCGTAGAACGCGCCATCGATAACTTCCTGATCAGCGCCTGGACCATCACGGGAGGTCTTCTGCCATTGCCGGCAAGCTGCGGTCGGGCCGATCGACGTCGAGCAAGCTTCGGCCAAAAATGAGCCAAGAAAGCAGCGTTGGTTGAATCGCTATTGCGTCAGTATCAGCGGCCGGGTCAGAATGTTGTGTGCCGAAGAGGGCTCCGCACTTTTCAACATTGGCTAACAGGCTGCGGCACTTCTGGCAGTGCGTAAGCATCTGGTCCGTCATTCAAAGAGGAGGCCGATCAAGGAATAAGCAGCGTACAACTGGCTTTCCGCGAGCGGCTATTGTAGGTTGCGCGGTAATTTGGGGCAAACACGCGAAGCTTCATGCAAACGCTGTTGCAGTTCATGCGCTCGCATCCCGTAGGGGGGACGTTGTCGAAGAACGGCTGGGGAAACAACGATTCCTTCGGTGTTTCCGCGAAAATCTACAAACCCCATTCGGTGATATGCCGCCAGGATGACACCGACGACACGGTATTCATCCTAAAATCAGGTTGGGCCATCCTTTACCGCGAGCTGCTGGATGGAGAGCGGCAGATCATCGACACTCCTCTCTGGGGGGACATTGTCGGTTTCCACTTCGTGGACGGACCCCGTTTCGCGTCATTGGCGTCCATAACCGAACTAGCTGTCTATGAAATTTCCAGGAAAGCATTGGTCGATGCCGCCCTGTCGGAAGGTCGCTTCGGGAACAAGATCGCCTGCGCCCTGGCCCGGCTGAACGCCATCCTTGCCGAACATCTCGTGAATGTCGGACGACGGAACGCGATGAGCCGCACCGCCCATTTCCTGCTCGAGTTGGAGGAGAGGCTCTCGAAAGTTGGCCTGTCGGACCATGGAAGATATGAGTGTCCCCTTGCCCAGCACGAACTGGCGGACATCCTCGGAATGACCACCGTCCACGTCAACCGGACGTTGAGGGAACTTCGCAAGGCCGATCTCGTCTCTTTCAAGGCAGGCCACGTAGAGGTGATCAATCGCAAGAAGCTGGTCGAGACGGCCGGATTCGACAAGGAGTACCTCAGGTAGAAGTTGCCCTCCGGTGTCCGGTGCCGGGCGACGGCTTTCCGGACGCGAAATTTACCGAAAATTAACTTATGTTAGAGACCGCTCATAAATAGGCTATAAACTGCCCGAGCCGTTCTCGCTGTGGGGAAGCGAGGAAGGCGCCTAGCTGCTGCAATCAAGTCTCCAACTTTCACAAGGAGTTATGTTGGCCGCAAGGCTGCCAGTGTTGGGAAAGGGTGGGTAGTATGGGTGGCGTAACTGGACTGCACAATTACACCTCGGCCAATCAATCAGGAGTTCGATCAAGCGGAACCGAAAATGTCCATCGTAAGGAATGCCTCCTTATCCTAGATGGTAGAGCTTTGGACCGCGAATGTCTCGCATCGGCCCTCGTTGACCACGAACTCGGCATGGTGGTCGCCGCAATGGGTTCGATCGATCAATGGCGCGTGAAGAAGAGTTCGTTCCCTCCCCTTGTCGCCATACTCTTCAATCTTGGCGGCCGGAAGGCGACCGATCATGGCGTAGCAGACGAGATCAGGCATATCTCATCCGAGTTCAAATCAATCCCCGTCGTTATCCTGGCCGACAACGAAGACCTTGCACAGATACTGACGGCTCTCGAATGCGGCGCACGCGGCTACATTCCGACTTCGGTAGGGATCGACGTCTGCGTCGAGGCAATCAACCTCGCGGCAGTTGGAGGTATCTTCGTCCCGGCGAGCAGCGTCCTATCAATGCGGCATCTGATAGATCCAGGCAGTTGCGACAGGCAACCCTTGGCGGGATTGTTCACGCTCAGGCAGGCCGAGGTCGCGCAAGCGCTCCTGCACGGCAAGGCGAACAAGATCATCGCCTACGAGCTGAACCTGCGCGAAAGCACCGTGAAGGTCCACATCCGAAATATCATGAAGAAGCTGAAGGCGGCCAACCGCACCGAGGTCGCCTGCAAGGTCAAGGATCTCTTCGCGGAACGAACACTCGCTGAAAGTGATCCCAAGTAAGTTTCGCGGGACCTCCGTTGCGGTGAATGGCATCGGAGGTGCCAGCCTCGCTTCGGCGCGGGTTCGAGGGCGACCGCGCAAGAAAGGAAGCGACCGGCTTCCTTTCCGAAAGCCAACCGGGATTTGGATTAACAGCCGCCGATCAATCAGAGTGGGCAGAGTCGGGGAAGGTATATCTGCCTACCCAACTCACGGCGTCCTCAATCGTATCGAAATTCTTGTGCTGCCCGCTCAGCAACCCGAACCCCGTCTCGAGGAACCATTTGCCCTTCGTGGAGTAGGCTTCCTCGTCGATCCGAGTCAGGACTGCAACCAGTTGGTCGAATTTCCAGACCAGGAGCCCCAGCTCTCCACCCTCGACCGTTCCGATTCGAGCTTCGTTGAGCGAAAATCCAGGAGCAATCGATGCTTTGCTCACCTTGATAAATCCCCTCAACTTCAAATGGATAGCAAAAAGCTCTTTGTCTGTTTCCTGTAAACGTCCCGCATAACGACACGCACGAATCTGTTAGCAGATCGCCGGCGAGTCAAGCTCTTTCACCGCATGATCCACCGTCCTTTTTTTGCACTGGAATGTGCAATTGCCATGGAATTTTGACCTTCCCAAGCGCGGGAGCCTCGGCCAAATGGTTGGGGTGCCATGCATTCCATTCCGGGCACCTCGCAAGTCTCGCGAGTGCCTCCCGGTCGAACAAGATCTTACGGCGTTGCGTGCCGAAGCGGTCGTGGAAAGAAGTCGATTTTGCCATCCGATACATCGGCCACAAGCGGGCAGGTAAGCGAAGACCCTCCAGTGGTCCTCCCGGGCATCGAACCTAGAGTGGGTTACATCTCGTCTGGGTTCTTTACATCGTCACGCGCCCATGGCGATACGTCTCCACGGCAGCTCTTTGCTACCGTCGCCGGGGTGATTTGAACCTACGCGTTTTCATCGCGGAGCTTCGCATCGAGGCGAGCGAATGCATCAGCCCCGAATAAGCGGTCAAATCGGATGAGCGTTCTCGAGAAAGTGGTACCCCTTCCGTGCTTCAAACAGATCTTGCGGAAAATGAGAGGGCTGAGTTGCCATCTTTTCGTTCCCTGACGGGCCAGTCGCGGGGGTGAGCACACCATGATTCATCGCCCAAACAGCAGCCTGCGTACGATTACGAACCCGAATCTTTCGAAGGATCGCCTTGACGTGGACCTTCACCGTAGCTTCGGCGATTCTAATCTCGCGCGCGATGGTTTTGTTAGAATCCCCTTTGATCAAGCAACGTAGAATACATTTTTCCCTGTCCGACAAAATTGACAGGTCTCTGTCGACATTCTCCATTTTAGCAGCTGCGACTGTCACATCATCCGTCACCGCGTCATATTTAAGATCATGCCTTATGTCCTGAATAAATGTCGAAGGCTCCACAGGTAACACCGTCTGCCCGAGCATAACCAACTCGAGAGCTTTGATGAACGTATCGGAAGGAGCGACTTTTGATAAATATGCGTCAGCTCCTGCACGAAAGGCCGAAACTATATCGCTCGATCGACAGTGATCGGCCAGCACAACGACGTGGCTGTTCGAACAAATCGCTTTAAAGTCGGCAATTTGTGCGAATTCAGCATCTGCATCAGTACCGCCGACATCCAGGATCAGCAAGATCGGTCGGTGCTGGGGTAGCGGCTTCTGCAGAAGATCGTGAACACAAGCCGCAGAGAAAAGAATACGAAACTTTGCTGTATCCAAGATTCGACTAAGGCCTTCTCGGAGTAACTCGCTCGGCCCGACAAGCACCGTCATGAAAGATTGTTTTGTCATCGTAGCCTCCCCAACGCGCCCGGTAAGGCGCTCGGGGCGCCAACCGCATATCTTTTAAGGTTACGCTAGGAAAACCCTACACCCAAATACCCTCTTTAGGCGTAGGGGCAGCGTCTCGGGACCATCGGGATTTCTCAAACCTGTTGGCCTTGGGGAAGGTATGATGCAGGCGGCGGGCCTGCATTCTTCCGCAGCGCAGCGCATTGGACGAGTTCGTCCAAGTCGGTGCCTTATCCGGAAGGAGTGCCCACAAAGGGATAGTTGTGCCGCAGGCGGTGAAGGGTCACGATGAGGAAGAGTCTTGCCCGTCGACCCGTGCTCGACCAGTTCGGGGCGGCATCGTCACCATTGAAGGTGAAAGCCACACGCCATGGCCACAGAACACAATTCCGAGCCCGTCACTCCCTCGTCACGGGCCGGCGGCCGACGGATCAGGGGAATAAGGGCCATCCTGCTGGTCTTTGGACTCTCCGGTGTCGCCGTCCTGGGAGGGGCCGCGGTCAGAAACTTGGAGCCCCTCAACCGAGAGACCATCGGGGTTGTTTCCAGGGCCGTGGCGCAGAAGCTCGAGGATATCTCCGGAGCCGCGGTGCAGAAGGTCGAGGATATCTCCGGAGCCGCGGTGCAGAAGGTCGAGGATATCTCCGAAGCCGTGGTGCAGAAGGTGTCTGCTGCTATCGATAGTTGGCAGGATCAACCGGTTCAAGCCAGGGCCGAACCCTCCCGCGCGATCGTGTCGGGACCGGATGCGTCGGCCGCGACCTTGGTCGAGGCGAGCGTCGTCCCTGCCGTCCCCGCCATTGCCGAGCGCCCCAAAACCCTCGGCAAGGGACCGGATGCGCCGGCCGTGACGTTGGTCGAAGGGAGCGTCATCCCTGCCGTCCCCACCAGTGCCGGGCGCCCCAAAACCCTCGGCACGGCGCCAGAAACCGGAAGCCTGTTCGGCGTCGGCGACCGTATCAGGGTCGTGTTCTACGAGCGCGTCGAGGTCGAGGAAGACAAATGGGGGGGCGCGTCCTCAGCCTCAGCCCTGCGCGGCATCCTGCAGCGTCCGGAACTGAGCGGCGAGTACATGGTCCAAGAAGACGGCACGATTTCCGTGCCCTTGCTTGGCTTCATTCCGGTCGCCAACCGGTCGACGCAACAGGTACAGGCCGACCTGGCGGAAACCTTCGAACAATTGCTGGGCCGCAAGGGGCTTGTCAACATCCTGTCGCTGGAGCGACCGCCCATTTATGTGCTGGGGCCAGTCAAGAATCCAGGCTCGTTCAAGTACGCGCCCGGCATGACGATCCTGCATGCCATCGCGCTGGCCGGCGGACTCGACCAGGGCCAGGGCGAGCCGTGGCAGAAGATCGAAGCCGTGCGCGAAAGCCAGAAGCGTAGCGGGGCGATCGATGCAATGTTGAAGTTGCTCGCTCGCGTGGCGGTGCTGAGAGCCGAGCGCGACGGTACGGCGCCCAAGATTCCACGCCAGCTGCTGGAGTTGGCCGGCGCGACGGAAGCCGCCAACCTCATCAGCGAGCAGAGCGACCGGCGCAAGGCCGTCGCAACGGCCCGCAAAGATCGCGAGCGCACGATTGTGCGTGCACTGGAGGCGGCCAGGCAGGATGTTGCCGCGTATGGGCGCATGGACTCGCTCGACGAGCTCATCAAGCTGCGCCAGGAGCGCGTCAACAGCATGCGCACGCTCGTGGACCGCAACGTTCTCAGCATGACGGTGATGGATCAGGTCCGGAGCGAGTTGTCCGACGCGGAACAGCGTCGGAAGGATGCCCTCAACCAGTACGCCATGGCCAAGCAGCGCCTCGCTTCGCTAGAGGCAGAGTCGTTGCAGATCCGGGCCGACCTCATGAACGATCTGGAGGTCGAGATCGAGTCCACCGAGACCCAGATCGCGGCCAATATGCGCGAGTTGAACGCCAGCGAAGGCGTCCTGGACACGCTGCCGATGACCCGCGCCCAGTCTGTGAAGGACGCGAACAGCGTAACCTATCAAATCGTGCGGCAATCGGCAGCCGGACCGGTCAGCATCGAGTCCCTCGGAATGACCCTGCTGCAGCCGGGCGACCTCGTCAACATTATCGTGGGCGACGGCGAGCCAAGAGAGCTGGGCGGCTCGCCGGTCCCGACCTCGTCGCCGACGGCGTCCACAGCCAACGATGCAGGGCTTGGCAGCGAAGTGGCGGAGGAGAGGATCGGTCCGAATTGATGCCCTGCAAGGAAACGAGTGGGAAGCGCCAAACGACCACTCGCCGACAGCTTGAACCGTTTCATGAACGAGCAGGTCCGCCTCAGCTGAGTTTCAAATATCGGCATGGACTGCCCGCCATGGGTAGTCAGGAATAGGGTCTTCACTTCCCGCGCCGGCGATACGAGACTTCTCCAAATAGGCCAAACAGGGCAAACCCCGAGCGCTCCCTGGCTGAACAGCAGCGCGCGTCGAGGACAGGAGTTCTTGATGTCTCAGTCATCGGTGCAGAACCCTATCGTGTGCCTTCAGTAGGACAAGCCATGCGCCAGGATACGGTTATCGACGTTACCGTGGAGGCCTTGCCCGACATCGCGAGACTTGAGACCATTTGGAAGGAGCTCGAAGCCCGAGCAACTTACTCATTCTATCTGTCCTGGCTCTGGATCGGAACCTGGCTGCGGCATCTGCCGGGGGGCGCGCAACCACATGTTCTGGTCGCCCGGACGTCAAGCAGAATCGTTGGGTTGGCGATTGTTTGCCGGCGAAGGGCCTGGAGTTTCGGGCTGCATGCGCGGGCGCGCTGGCTACTCAATGAAACCGGAGATGCTCGTTTCGATCGACTGTTCATCGAGTACAACAACATACTTGCGGAGCGATCCTTGGCCGATGCCACCAGAGTGGCATGCCTCGAGGCCTTAGCGCATCACTTGCGCTACTCTGACCAGTTGGTGCTCTCCGGTATTGATCCGGACTTTGAGTTGGCCGCTTGTCGCACCGCAGGCCGGGCTGGACTCCTTACCGATGTGAGAGCGGACGATACGGCGCGGTGGATTGATTTCGCTAAAGTCCGCCAGAAAGGCGGAAATTTCCGCGCCACCTTGGGCCGCAACACTCGGCAGACGGTAAGCCGTGCCATGCGGCTATATGCTGAACGCGGCCCCATTGCGTTCCGGACTATGGAAGTGACATCGGAGGCGCTCGCCGCATTTAATTTGCTCGCCGAGCTTCATCAGGCGCGGTGGGGACGCAAGGGAGCCTTTGCCAATCCGAGCTTCCGTCGATTTCACGAGGAGCTCATCTCACTCGGAGTTCCCGCCGGGACGGTCCGCATCTCACGGACGTTGGCTGGAGAGCAGACAATCGGAATCCTCTACAATTTCGTGCATGACGGCCGTGTCTACAACTATCAAAGCGGCTTTCTCTATGAGCGCGACGGCCGGCTCAAGCCCGGGCTTGTCAGCCATGTTCTGGCAATTGAGGACAGCATCGGGCGTGGCGAGTGCGGCTACGATTTTCTGGCTGGGTTCTCCGGGCACAAGTCCCATCTGGCCAATGCCGAGCATCCCATGAAGTGGATCGCAATAGGCAGAGACGGTCCGGAGCGCCGCATCGAGGCAAAGCTGCGCGGTGCCAAGCGGGTGCTAGGGACCATTGCTACGAATATGAGAGAGGCCGTGGCTTGACGGGTCGACCCAAGCAGGGCGGCCAGTCTGATTGGAGGCAGGTTTCTTGGACAATCGGTTCGCGGATCCAGCTCTTGGGCAGGCGAGGACCAACAGGGGGTGCTGTTTGTCGGGATCGTGCGACTCGACCATTGTCGGTGCCGAACCCCACGGGCGGTCACTAGCAGCGACCCTGCGCGGACCGGGCGCAGCCCGCTCTGAAAGGGAAGGATTTGTAGGTTCCGGGCCTGCCTTGGCATCCATGTTTGCTCTGTATAGCTCGCCCTCAGAGCGGCTGTCTGAAGCAGAGTGCGTCTCCCGTTCAACTCGGGATCAAAGCACCAGTTCGCGCGGCGGGCTCTCAGATAAATGTTTCAGCGTGGCGGAATTGGTAGACGCACCGCACTGTTGATGCGGCGCCGAGAGGCTTGTAGGTTCGACTCCTACCGCTGGAGCCACCATTTCAGGTCGTTGAGCAAGGACCCTTTCGGCCCAGGTAGCTGCTCGCGATTTGCGCTTCAGTGCCTCACGATCCGGAGAGGTCGCCGTCGTCGCCCTCTACCAGGCAGGAGGTCGGGGGTGAGCGTTCTCCCTGTGCCCGAAGCGGACGAGATCGCAGCGCTCTGCTTTTCCGCCTCCGAGTATGGGTCCTACACCGCCCGTGGTCCGGAAGATTGGCTGGCAGGGCTTCCTCCGGCGCTTGACCCGGCTGGAGGCTATCTCCAAGGCCTTGGGGTGGGGCTTAGGCGGTGGTAGTCCGGAATTGGTAGTCCGGAATTGAAGTGCCCGCGATGCCATCATTCGCTTACGATGCACTGCGGATAAACGAGGGCACGCAAGGCACGGGACAGCGCTTCACTCGCATGTCGGGAGGCCCAATGTCGGCGGACGTGATGCAGATCCCGGAGCTTCTCGCGGACCTCGCGGTCAAAGACATCAAGGTCTGGGTGGAGGGCGACCGGCTGCGGTGCAATGCCCCCGCAGGCACTCTGACGGCGGAGTCTACCGAACAGTTGCGGGACCGGAAGGGCGAAATCATCGCGTTTCTGACTATGGCCGCGGTGGCGGCCCGGCAACAGTCTGCAATCATTCCCCTGCAAGCTCGCGGAACACGCACGCCCATTTACGCCGTCCCCGGGCATATCGGGGCGCCCTTCTCATTCTCGGACCTGTCTAAGCACCTGGGCGGCGATCAACCGTTTTACACACTCCAGCCGCCTGGCTTCGATGGGCAAAGCGAGCCGATGGACTGCGTCGAAGACATCGCCGAATATTTCGCCCGCCAGATCTTAGAATATCAGCCCACCGGTCCGTACATCATCGCCGGTTACTGCTCCGGCGCTGCAACCGCTCTCGAGCTGGCGAAAATCCTGCGCCAACGCGGAGCGGAGATCCCATGCACGGCGCTCTTTGGCCCGCTTCACCCCACCACCTATGGGGAATCGCCGCGTCTGCTCTTTTTCCTTGCCAAGCGTAGCGCCGATTCGTTCCTGCGAGAGGCAGCCAAGCTGCCGACATTCGGCGCCCGTCTCCGATTTTTCGGCAGTCGCCTCCGCAATCTCGGCGAGCGCGTCCGCACCCTCGTGACCCCCATTCGCAAGAGCAATGAGCCGGTCCCGACGGATCCGGTGCTGGCGAGCAGAGTTCGACTCAAATCCACGGCGATCACGGCTTTGCGGCGGTACGTTCCCACGCCGTATTCGGGCCGAGTTTGTATATTCCTTCCGAACAAGGCCTGGATGCGATCGGGTGCAGCACCGCGCCGATGGCTTCGAGTGGTGCCCCATGCCGAGTTCTATTTCGGGCCCGAGGACTGCAACGATACCCTTATGCTGGAGGAACCGGACGCACCTGCCATCGCAGAGCTTTATCGCCAAGCAACCGGGCAAGCTGAACGATTGAGGTGATTGATTTTTTGATTTCTGCAATGGGGAGCGTATCTCATGAATGAAGTCCTACCTGTCGCGGCGGAGGGCGTAGCGCTTCCC
>NZ_RZOJ01000173.1:0-11447 GCF_003998845.1 Mesorhizobium sp. M4A.F.Ca.ET.022.05.2.1
TGGAAAGCCTGCACGTGCGCGGCTTTCACGAAATTGCTGTTCTTTCAGAAAATTGCTGAATTCGGCGCGCGAGCGGCCCGCCTGAAGCGGCACGGTTGCGAGCCCTCTCAATAGCGCCGGAGTGCCGAGTGATTAGGCGCCCTGAAGATGGAACGTCATCATCACCTGCATAAGTTGGCGGCCGGCTTCATCGCGGACCTTGAATGACAACTCCCGGTGGGGGCCGTCCGGCAGGACCTCTCTTATAACATCCACGAGTGCCTTCACCGCCTCCTGCTTGACGGCATCGAAGCTAGACAACTCCGTCCCTACGGTGTCGAGTTGAGCAACGTCATCGTCATAAAAGTCGAAGAAATATAGTGCCATAGGGGTTTAATTCGGAAACCGAAAGAAGGTTTCATCAGCCACGAGCCCGGCGCCTCCTAACCATCGCGTCGACCGCTTCCTTGACGGTCTGCTGGCTTCGTATCGTGCCGTCGGGCTGTCCGACATATGCGCCCTTGTCGCCTGCTGGCTTCTCGGCCGCCACGATAGCCTGCCGCCACGCCAGGCCGAGGTAGCGGAACGCGGATGCGTAGTGCTCGGCCCAATTCTTGACCGGGATGTCGCGGAACGTCTTCTTCTCGTCGTCGTACTCGCGCCGGTAGGCCTTCAGTCCTTCGACGCCGTCGTTGACGCTGTCGGTGTTCCTGAAGCGCGCCACCTTGATCGTCTGCAAGCCGGCGTTGTTGCCCTCGGCCAGGCTGACCATGCCGACCATCTTCGGCTTGCGACCGTGCGCCCTCAGCGTGTCGAGCCGGGTTCGCTTCGTTCCCCACTGCGGATGCAGGATGTCGTGCGGAACGAAGTCGTCGCCGTGGTAGCCCTGCTCGTCGAGCCACTTGCACCAATCCTCCAGGTCTTCGCTGTCGGGAACGTAAAAGTCGACGATCAGCGGTACGCCGTCGATGACTTGGAAGCACCAGATTGGGTTGTTGACCGCCTTGCCGAGATCCCACGCGGTATGCACCGGATGCCTGGGATCGATGTCGAACGCCGTGCCGATGCGCCCCATGCGCTCGGCCCGCGCTATCTCTGCGCCCCAATAGGAGCCGATCAGCGCACCCGCGAATGAGCAGTAGTATTCCTGATCGATGAGCATGTCGGCCGTCTCTTTGCCGAACAGGCCCACATAGATCGCCCGCTGCTCCTCGATCGTGACTTCGTCGATGGCGCCGGTGGCGCTCGCCGGCAGCACCTCGCTGAACCAGCCGCGTGGATTCGTCACCGGGTCGAACACGTTGCCCTTCACCGCGTCGAGCATGCCCTTGGCGTGGTTGTTGCCGCGAGGCGTGGTGATGAAGGATGCCCACCCACCATTTTCGGCCAAGATCGGCGACAGGTAAGCCCATGCCGCAGGATTGGCCAACGCCCATTCCGAGAACGTGATGCCGACCGGCGGCGCGCCGACCAGGCTGTTGAAGTTGTCGGAGCCCACGACCTGAAACGTCGATCCTACCTTGAACCGAACGAACATCTCGTTGTCGTTCATGTTCTCGATCAGCGGTTCAGGGAAGGCCTCGAACAGGCGCCGCTTGCCGGTGTGAGGGTTGACTGCGTTCCAGATGGCTTTGCGCGCCTGTGCGGCCTCGGGAAGCATGTGCCAGTAGGTGCCGGGCCGCTCGTGTGCGGACACCGCGTGCATATTCAGGTTGATTTCATCCTTGCCCGCGCGGCGATGCCAGAACAGCAGCTGACGCTTGCAGCCGCGCTCCCATGTGTCCCAGGCCTTGCGCTGATACCAGCGAGGGCGCCAGCCATTATTTGGGAGCTGGATCGTCGCCATCCGACCCCGCAAGCTTCAGGACTTGAACCGTAAGCGGCCCGTCAAGCTTTGCGTCTACCTGGAGAGGTATCACCTTGCCGACCAGGCCGCAGAATGTGCGAGGGTCTTCGGCAGCGAGTTTGACCAGATAGTCGACGCCGCCCGCCTTCCGGAACGCTTCCGTCACGGCTTCCTTGATGGAGGCCGTGACCTTGTTCGGCGTGCCGGCGATCCTGCCGCCTGTCTTCCGTCCCTTCATCTAGTTTTCTCTACTGTAGACGCGTCGCTCTCTCGCATCCTGATTAGGACAAGCCTCTTTGAAACTCCTAGACGCTTGGCGATTTCGCGCGGCCGATACCCGTCGTCGAGCAATCGCCTGATCTCTCGACGGCGCTTTTCGGCCATCTGAATTTTCCGGTGCCGAAAGGGTCGGTCGGCGCGCGGGTCCTTGAGGCGCTTGGCCCTCGCGATGCACTCGACCACCGTGCTGATGGAAATGTCCAATTCCTCGGCAATGGTCGAATAGCTGGCCATGCCCTCCCACAAATCGAGAATGCGATTCCTCGTCCTGGCAACTCGCGGGTGTGTCTTGCCTCCGCGCTTGTTGAAGGATGAGAACTGATAGAACCTAAGCGGCTGCTGTTGTGTCATCTCTACCTCTGTTTTCGGGCCTGCCCTAATCCCGGCATCCTCTTCTCCGGACACACTTCGCCCGTCAGGAGCGAAGCGTGACGCGCTACCGTGCCGATCGGGACGGGGTACGCGCACATCTGGATAGGTGATTGTCTCGGGGAGAGACGCGGACCGGGGTTACCCTGTCGGCCCTACACCTGCCTCGACTGGCAGCGGCACCTCTCAAAGACCATCCAGACGATCACGGAGAGGCTGCACCTCGTTTCCGGGTGCGTCCTGTGTGGGTAATGGTGCCTCTGCGATCGGAGCCGGTCTCGTATCCCGGATTGTCTCCGCCCGGCGCGGCCGGGGCTTGGTGCAGAATATGTTGTCGCTGTTGTCCGGCGCGACGAACGGCTTTACCAGACCGCTCCCGGATGCAGGCTCAGGCGATGACGCCGCTGCCAGCATGGCCTTGGCACCTTGCGGCCGATCGACTCCTACATGATCGCCTCCCGCAGGAAGTTGGACACCAGGCGCTGCACCGGGAAGATGCCTTCCCGAAGATGCACGTCGTTCAGATCGTCTCCGAGCTGGGGCGGCATAAGGAAGGGGATGTTGGCCTGGCGCGAAAAATACTCGCCGGTGCCGAGCCCGCCGTATTGCGTCAGCGGCTTGTCATTGTCGGTGAGGATTGCTCGGCGCCCCTTGGTCGACCGCGCGACCGCCAGAACGTTGTAAGCCGAGAAGCAGCAAAGGATGCAGTCGTTCCGGTGCAGCGCCTTGACGACGGCTCGCAGCGAAAGCGCCGTCGCGTAGCCCTCGCAGAACCATGTGAAGGATCCGGCCGACACACGATGGCAGGCGCGCTCCATCTCGCCGCCGGCCAGAAACTTCTTCGTTCCGTCTTCCCAGATCAGTTGCAGGCTCGACACGTTGGAGCCGATGCGCGCCGGGATCAGGATCGCCCGCTCGCCGCCGTTGTCCGGCAGGAGGTAGGAGCTGTATTCGCCGCCGATCGCCTTGACCGCGTCGGCCGCGATGACCAGCGCCCGCTCGTGCGGGAAGCCCTTGCTGCTCAGATAGGGATGTTGCGACGGTGAGGCCTTCGTCATCATCGCTTGTGCCTTGCCGGCCGCCTCTTTGGCACGCTGAAGCCTCTTCTTGTTGGCCGCCTCAATGTCTCGCGCGATCTTGCGGCGCTCGACCGGGGAAACATCATTCTTCAGCCAGACGGTTACCTTTTCGCCGGTCTGCCAGTTCCAGGCGGTGACGTTCAGTTCGTTGACGATCACTCGCCCGTCACCCTTGCCGGACTTGCCCGCCAGCGTGTCGGTTTTCAGCCACTGACCGAAGCGCGTCATCGCCTTGGGCGGCAGAATGCCGGCCTGGTCGCAAGCGTTGCTGATGGCTTGGTCGATGGTGGTCACGCAGCCCTCCGCTGAGAACCTTTGCGGAAGCGCTTCACTTCACGCTCGACCAGTTGCCACTCGTCGACCTGTACCTTTGTCGGCTCGCAAGCCGTCTCATACAGTCCGTAGGGAAGCTTGCTGCCGGGATAGATGCCGCGCCAAATGCCGTAGGCCCATTTGCGCGAGGCCTCGTCGCCCTTCCTGCCGTTCGACAAGCAGTAAGCCAGGGCGGTGTTCCATATCGCCCGTGGATCATCGAGGCATTTGGCGCGCAGGCCCTTGCGAGGTTCGAAGGCGTTCCTGATCGAGAAGTCGACGTCGATCAACTCGCCCTCAACCACCTGGATCTCGCCGTACTTTGGCCGGCGCCAACCACACGACAGGCAGGTGTCATGGTGCGGCTCCATCTGTAGGCCGCACTCGCCGCAGAAATATTTCTGCTTCACACGCTCGGCAGGTTCGCGCGCTTCGCTGTCCTTCTTCTGTGCGCTCGATAGGCTGTCCACCCCATGCTCGAACAGCCAGGCGGTGTCTTCGGCGAACGTGACGCAGTTGCCGGAGTGGTCCAGCCAAAGCCCGAACTGCTTGCCGTCGGCGATGCGCATCACGCGCCCCAACTCCTGAACGTGCGAGCTGAAGGACTTACGGTATGGTCGACAGGAGATGCCGCACTTTACGTCCGGTACGTCGAAGCCCTTGGTCAGCACGGCGCACGACACAAGCCCGTGTATGGCGCTATCCAGCTTGCGGAATTCTTCGATCTTCTCGCGCCGCTCGTTGTCGGATGCGTCGAGATAGCTGATCTGCTGGAAGTTGAAGCCGGCCGCGGCGAACTGGCGGCAAAGCTCCTCACCATGCGCGACCGACGGCGAAAAGACGATCGTCTTCACCGGGCCGCCGAAATGCTTCTGCGTCTGCTGAACCCAGGTGTGGATCACGTCGCCGATGATCGTGATGCCGCGCTGGCCGGCGTCGGTGTCGTCGTATTCTCCGGTGAACGCCTTCTTGGCGCCCTTCATGTCCGGCGTGACGCAGGCCTTGATCTTGAGCGGCGTCAACCATCCGTCGGCCAGAAGCTGGTTCGTTGTCGCGCCGTTCACCAGCGCATCCCAATGGTCGGCCATGCCGTCGGTGAAGGGTGTTGCGGTCAGGCCGACGACGATCGCGTCCTTCGCGCGCTCGATCAGCTCCAGCGTGGTCTGGTATTCGCAGTGCGCTTCATCAACGATGATGAGCTTCGGCAGATCGTCGTCGGGATATTTGCGGCGGCCGACTGTCTGTGCCGAGGCGACTTGCACAGGCTTTGTCGGGTCGGTCAGCCAGTGGTCGGCCTGGATGATGCCGTGATCTATGCCGTACTTCGCGAAGCGCTCGCTGGTCTGGTCGATCAGGGTGATGCGGTCGACGATGAACCAGGCTCGAGATTTCTTGGCCTGGTTCTTGGTCACCAGGTCTATCGCCGTTTCCGTCTTGCCGAACGCCGTCGGCGCTACAAGGATGATGCGTCGGGCGCCTTCGCGAATACGCTGGCGCAACAGCTCTTCTGTGCGCACTTGATGCGGACGAAGCTCGATCTGCTGGTGCATCGGAAGAAGCGCGTTCATGCGGCCCTCGGGGCTTCGTCGATCATCCGGCCGCAGATCGTAAGGAACCATGACCATTCCATAGCGCCGGCGGTCGCCGGTTTCGTCTTCGTGAGGTAGCGAGCGAACTGTTCCGCCCATTCGCGAGGCGCGCCACCGTCGAACTCGACAATGGCTGCGCGCTCTTCGAACTCGACGTTTTCATCAGACCGCAGATATTCGGCGATCGCCTTTCCGTGCTTCGCGACGTAGGCGCCAGCCGCCGGAGGCAGCTTCTGCCGATTGACGACGCGCAGGGAATTGCCGTCCAGCACGATGTTCGCGCCGAACGACCTTATCCGGTCGACGAGATCGGACACGTCAGTCAAGCCGGATTACCTCGTCGGACTGCTGGTCGATGGGGATCACGACGTCGGTGGACCAGCCGAGATCGGTAGCGCGCTTCTGCCAGGACTTGGCGCGCTTCATCCAGCCAGCTTTGTCTTCGCTTTCCTGGATCAGCCGGGCATTGAGGGAGCGAATCTCTTCGTCCTTGCCAGCAATGACCGAGTCGAACCCGCCTTTCTGATATTGGACCCACATATCGCCGAACTTGGCGTTCTCGGCCTTCAGCGCGGCGTTGTCAGCTTCAAGGCCCTGGATGGCTTCCTCAAGTTCAGCAACACGGTCAGCGAGATCGTCGGCCGGCGCCACCTTGCTGGTCTTGGCTTGCGCGGCGGCTTCGTCACGGGCTGCAGCATGTTGCTTGATGGCATCGGGGAGACCCGCTCGGGCTTCGTCGCACTGGCGATCATGCTCCGCCTGTTGCGCCTGCTTTTCGGATCCGGCTGCCCCACTCTTGGCGTCGCCGCCGTTGGCTTTGCCGATGCGGGAAGTATCCATCGAGGACAGGTTTCCGTGTCGGTCTCTGTAGGTGCGCTCACTGGGAGAATTCCTACCTAGATCCTCTCTCACGTCTTTCACGAGATGGTTGGAGACGTTGCATTTTCTGGCGATTTCCCAATCCGACCAAGACGACCAGTCTGGATCATTCAAAAGGGTTTCGACCGCCCTCCGTTTGTCAGCTCGGCTGCGCTTCAGGCCGTGGGTTGCGTTGGCCCCGACAGAAAACAGGATCGCATCGCGGCGCGTCCCCTGCTTGATGTCGGCGGCGATCTTCTTCTTGCCGGCCATTGCGTGGGCTTCGTATCTGTGGAAGCCGTCGGCTAGCCAATAGGCCTCGCCGTCATGGAAGATGACGACTGGCGGGAACCAAACACCGTCCGCAATGTCTTCGGAATATTCGAACGCCACGGACTTATCGATGACGGCTCGCGATTGCGTGCCACCATCGGTTCGGATGCTGGCGAGTTCGATAAGCGGGAAATCCTTCTTCTTGATCATGCTGCACTTTCGGAGCGCAGTGGCGAGATGTTCGCCCCGCGCTCGGATTCAATGAAGAGATAATGGAACCTGGCGAACGCCCTTCCCGACGCGACGGCATCGACGAGGGCCTTGGTCTCTGCGGCTCGGGTAGCCAGTTCGCACCAATCGTCGAAGGCGCGTTCCTGCTCGACTGTGACATCGTCATTCATGTCGGGACGCCCGCCCCTTCTACGCCGCTGAGTTTCATCCGAAGGCCAAGCCGTGCGGCGATTGGCGCCACGGGGACCACGATCTTGCCGCCTACTCGGATCGTTTCGAAGTCGCCTCGCTTCGCAGCTTCATAAGAGGCGTTGCGGCCCAGTTTGAAGAACACATGACCGGCCGTCTGAACGGACACAGTCGCCTGGGTGAGCGCTTCATCGAGCGTCATAGCCCGTCATTCCTTCTGCTCGAATCGTTTCCGGCATCACTTGTGCCTTTTTTTCTTATAAGTTCCTTGTCCGTTCCGAGCAATGCCACTTGTGCTTCTTGTGCCGATTTTTTATAAAGAGAGGATAGAAAGGCACGGAAGGGGAAACGAAGGTGGTCAAGCCACGCGAAAACCGCGTCCCGATAATGATGTCGGAAGAAGAAATCGCGGCGATTGAGGAGTGGCGGTTCGCGAATCGGATAAACACCCGCTCCGATGCGATCCGCCGCCTCTGTAAGATTGGCCTATTCATAAGCAACGAGCTTGAGCAGGCCGTAGACCTCGCTACCGACGGCGTCACTGTCATGTCGGAACAAATGAAGGACGCGATATGGCTACAGCGACTGCTTATTAACCCGGAAACATCTGACTTGCTGTTCACCCAGGGCGAACTACGTGAGGCGATGGAACAAGGATATGAGCACAATTCCAACGGTCTGGACGGCGTCAGCGGTCTGCAGGCGATTCTGGTGACGTTCTACAACGTCATCATCGACATCATTACTGCCCGAACGCTCAAGGGTGCTGACAAGGCTGTGCAAAAGCGCATCGCCGACGCCAATGAGGCCGTGGACAAAGCCGCCGAGCAAAAAAAATACTCGGAGGAAAACAAATATATCGGGCTCATTTCGTTCCACGAGACTCTGAAAGAAAACGAGATGTACCAAGCACTCTCGGACGAAGAGCAGGAAGCCTACCTCGAAAAGCGCATCAGCGAAATGAAGGCTGAAGAAGAAGCCGACCCCAGCGCCTTCGCCCGAAAATATGGCTTTGAGCCCTTTTGGCTGAAGTCTGGTTGGGCGACACGAATACGCCGCCGGATGGAGGACAGGAACGGAGTCAAGCAATGAAAGGCCACATCAAGGAACGCAGCCCCGGCAAGTGGGCCATAGTCCTCGATCTCTACGACGAGGCCGGCAAGCGCCGCCGAAAGTGGCACAGCTTCGAGGGCACCAAGCGCCAGGCGCAGGAGGAATGTTCCCGGCTCATCACTGAGATGAAGCAAGGCAACTATGTCGAGCCTACCAAACAGACGGTTGCCGAGTTTCTGGACGAGTGGCTGAGGTTCATCAAGCCGTCGGTCGCGCCAAAGACCTTCGAGCGCTACACCGAGATATGCCGCAAGGGTCTGGCCCCGCTCATCGGCATCGTGACCTTGGCCAAGCTGAAGACCGACCGCATCGACGCCGCGTTCTCTGAGGCGTTGACCAAGCCGCGTGCCGACCATCGCAAGCGCAAGGAAGGCGAGGAGGTCAAGCCCCTGCCCCCATTGGCGCCCAGGACGATCCACCATTACCGGCGCGTTCTCATAAAGGCTTTGAGCCAGGCAGTGACCTGGGAGCGGCTGTCACGGAACCCGGCAGCGGCGACGACGCCGCCCAAGGTCGAGCGCAAGAAGATGTTGGCCTACGACGCTGCACAGACCGCGCAGCTCATCGAAGAGCTTCGCTCGACCCGCATGTTCATTCCGATGTTGCTGGCGGTGAAGTGCGGACTGCGTCGCGGCGAGATCCTCGCCCTACGCTGGCGCCACGTCGACCTTGGCGACAACCTACGCCAGTTGGCGATCGTGGAAAGCGCCGAACAGACCAAAGACGGCGTGCGCTACAAGGAGCCGAAATCAGGTAGGGCGCGAACCGTGGCTCTGTCAGCCGCCACCGTCGCCGAGTTGAAGGCCCACCGGACCCGGCAGGCAGAGGAACAGTTGCGCCTCGGCATCCGTCCAGATGCCGATAGCTTTGTTGTGGCCCAGGTCGACGGCCAGCCGCTGCAGCCACGCTCGCTGACGCACGAATGGATTCGCGTGATCGGCAAGACGAAGCTGCCGCGCATCCGCTTCCACGATCTGCGCCACACCCACGCCTCGCAGATGCTCGCGGCCGGCGTTCACCCGAAGGTCGCCAGCGAGCGTTTAGGGCATTCGACGATCGGCATCACGCTCGACCTCTATTCGCACGTCATGCCGGGGATGCAGGCAGATGCTGCCGAGGCGGTTGACGCGGCGATCAGGAGCGCGGTAAAGCCCGGTAGCTAAAGCTAGTTCGGTAGCAAAATGGTAGCAGCGGCCCAAATGGCCGAGCGCAAAGCGCCAGAAAAGCTAACGAAATCAAGGCTTGGAGGGATGGCCGAGCGGTTTAAGGCACCGGTCTTGAAAACCGGCGTGGGCGCAAGTTCACCGTGGGTTCGAATCCCACTCCCTCCGCCAAGTTGTCTATAAAACCAAATACTTAACAAGCAAAACGGACCTTGCCATAACGGCAACCCGTCCCAAAAGAGAAAGCCCGCCGCCGTGAGGCAGCAGCCATTTTCGCCGCGTGCCGGCGGTCAAGGCTTCTTATCGCCGTTTGGATTTGGAACCGGCGCCTCTCGGACATCTCGCGGAGGCGGATCAACATGCTGAGGTTCTGGCGCGTCCTTGTCATGAGGCCGGACTTGCGCCTCTTTCGGATCTGGCTTCGGCGGGGGCCGCTCTTTGGTCTGGTTTGGCATCAGCGCTCTTCCCTCGCTTGAAACCCCACAGCAAACCCATTTGTTCCGATGGGACGGAAGCCTTGGCCTATGCCAATTGCGGCGCGCCATACGCGCCAGGGCAACTTTCGTTCGTCGACCCGATAGCCGAGCATCCGGCGCTTTATCGTTCGGGTCGATCGCTCTCGCGTCCTTCAAGCACTGCTCCGACAGTCAGCCTGCACATCTTTCATCGCTGCTCAAAGGGTGACGTCACCTCGTTGCTGCGAGACAGCAATGCGCTCCTAACCAAACCGGCCCGGCTTCATGGAATAACCGGTCAGCTCTTGGCGGGGTTGGGTGCGCCGTAGAACTGGACGCCAAGCCGCTCCTTCCTTCGCCAGCGCACCACCGTTTGATAGGTGGCCGCATCGTCAGGCACATGCAGGAGAAAACGCTCCGGCACGAAGGCGTCGGCAGGAACGCGCAGTTCGGCCCCTCTTTCATGCTGATTGTGGACGGAACAGCCAATCGCCGGGTTGTCAGGACCCGCGACGATCGTGGCCTCCTTCAGGACAATCTCACGTTGGTGAAGGCGACGCTCTCGTCTGGGTTCATCGGGTTCCATGCGCGTGCCTTGCTCGATCCGGAATCACCCTCGCGGCGGGCGGCCCCTCATATTAGCCGGCGCTTTATTGACCTGCCAGCTACGCGAGGTCGAATGATATCCCAAAGACAACCCTCTTCGCTACCGGCCACCTCGGGCCGCCGGACCCACTGCATGGAATTGGCGACTGTCGGGCAGTCCGGGCGCGGCAATCGGCGCCATCCACGAGGATCCGGCGCATCGCTGAAGGGACTGGCCGCGCGCGCCGGCATGTCGCGGTCGAGCTTCGCGCTGAAGTTCAGGGAAACGGTCGGCGTGCCGGCGATGGATTACCTGACGCGCTGGCGCATGCTGCTGGCCAGCGACAGGCTGGAGAACAGCGATGATCCCATCTCGGCCATAGCGCCGTCACTCGGCTACGAGTCCGAAAGCGCTTTCAGCACCGCTTTCAAGCGGGTCATAGGCCGCTCGCCACGGCAATACAGCCGCGACCTGACCACCGCTCCCGCGCACAAGGACATGGAAGCTTCTCGCTCGGATCAGTTCGATCCCGCCGCGGGCTGAGGCGGCTGGCCATGCCCCGATTTGTGTTACCGCCTGACGGGAAGTCTCCCACTCCGACGCCAAAATTGTCCGGCCAAGGCAATACCACGCTCAACCGTACATCTTGAGGTTGAGGTCGATTTCGGCTATTACTATGTCGGGAGGGGTAGTAGCTGTGAAAGTCGTCATTCGCGTGATCGAGGACGCGGCAAATCTCGTTGCCGTCGCCGCCATGCTGTTGGTCTTGCTGCCATTCCTTGCGCTTGACAAGGCGGAGCAAGCGACCAGGTGGGCCCGGCAGAAAAAGTAGCCGCTTACTTAAACACAGCTCGAATTTGCTTGCGAAAGGCAGGCTTGGCCATTCGTCCATGGCCTGCCCCAACGGACCGCGCCAATGGCCGGTGCCCTATGGTCGATCGGGCCTTACTGGATCGATGGCGCCACGCGCATTGCAATCAAACCAACCCCAAGCAACCTTTTGTCTTCAGGCGTCACCCTCGATGCAGCCACGGAGGCCTCAGGCCTCAACTCGATCGTCGTGAAGCCCGACTGCCGCAGGAGCAGACGGGGAATGACGATGCGATGCTCTTCCGGCTGCATGGAC
>NZ_RZOJ01000174.1:0-11379 GCF_003998845.1 Mesorhizobium sp. M4A.F.Ca.ET.022.05.2.1
CATCTACCGCATGCTGGCCCGCATGATGCAGACCGACCTCACGGTGATGATCAGCGGCGAATCCGGCACCGGCAAGGAGCTGGTGGCCCGCGCGCTGCACGAATATGGCCGCCGCCGCGGCGGCCCGTTCGTTGCCATCAACATGGCGGCGATCCCGCGCGACTTGATAGAATCGGAACTGTTCGGTCACGAGAAGGGCGCCTTCACCGGCGCGCAGAACCGCTCCACCGGTCGCTTCGAGCAGGCCGAAGGCGGCACGCTGTTCCTCGACGAGATCGGCGACATGCCGATGGAGGCGCAGACACGCCTGCTGCGCGTGCTGCAGCAAGGCGAATATACGACCGTCGGCGGCCGCACGCCGATCAAGACGGACGTTCGCATCGTCGCCGCCACCAACAAGGACCTGCGCACGCTGATAAACCAGGGGCTGTTCCGCGAGGACCTGTTCTACCGCCTCAACGTCGTGCCGCTGAGGCTGCCGGCGCTGCGCGAGCGCTCCGAGGACATTCCGGACCTGGTGCGGCATTTCTTCAAGCAGGGCGCCAGCGAGGGGCTGCAGACCAAGCGCATTTCCTCCGGCGGCATCGAGTTGATGAAGCGCTACCCCTGGCCGGGCAATGTGCGCGAGCTGGAAAACCTGATCCGCAGGCTGGCCGCGCTCTATTCTCAGGATGAGATCTCGTCCGAGATCATCGAGGCCGAGCTCAAGACCGGCGAGCGGCCGGTAGTCCCCGGCGGCGGCAATCTCATTCCCGACGATCTCTCCATCGGTCAGGCGGTGGAGCATTTCCTGCAGCGCTATTTTGCTTCGTTCGCCGGTGATCTGCCGCCGGCTGGCCTGTACCAGCGCATCCTCGCCGAGGTCGAATACCCGCTGGTCCTTGCTTCGATGACGGCGACGCGCGGCAACCAGATCAAGGCGGCTGAGCTCCTGGGGCTCAACCGCAACACGCTGCGCAAGAAGATCCGCGAGCTTGGCGTCAACGTCTACAAGTCCTCGAGGCAGATCTAGCCGGAGATTGGCTCCCGAGCCGGCGCCATGCTGCCGCGCGACTGCTCAAAGATGATCGCGCAGCGTGTCGGCGATCATCGCGTCCAGGCTGCTGGCGGTTACGCCAAGAAGATGCTCGGTGTCGGAGGAGTCGACCAGCAGCGGGCGGTCGAAGAGGTAGCGCATCTCCACGGCCTCGTGCAGGCCCAGAGCCTCCATTTCGGAGACGGAATAGGAGTGCAGATCCGAAAGCTCCCTGCCGAGCATCGCGGCTGTTTTCCGCATGAGTTCACGGGGCGAGGCATATTGCGAGGGCACGTGGAATGCCCGTCCCCATTCGCCCGTGTAACGGGACGACGCCACAAGCGTCCTGGCCACATCCTTCGTGAACGTCCACGCGTGAGCAGCATCGAGGTTTCCCACGAACGAGACGGGTTTGCCCTCGACGACGGAGGGCAGGGCCAGCAGCGAGAAGTAGCTGATCGCGCCATGTCCAAGATAGTCACTGGACCGC
This sequence comes from Mesorhizobium sp. M4A.F.Ca.ET.022.05.2.1, assembly GCF_003998845.1. Classification (NCBI taxonomy): domain Bacteria; kingdom Pseudomonadati; phylum Pseudomonadota; class Alphaproteobacteria; order Hyphomicrobiales; family Phyllobacteriaceae; genus Mesorhizobium; species Mesorhizobium sp. M4A.F.Ca.ET.022.05.2.1. The sequence continues at coordinate 1,506 of NZ_RZOJ01000174.1, forward strand.
ACTTCGATGGCTGGTGCATCGGCGCGGCGTGCTCGTTGCCACATTATCGTGCGGGTCGTACCTTTCCTTGATGTCGGATCGAGCGGCAAGTCCGGGTGCAGCGGACTTTCGGCGTTCTCACCATAGCCGTAGAGGTTTCCGAGCAGGATAATTTTCGCGCCGGCGGCTTCCGCCGCGCGCACCGTGCCGTCGAGGATGGGGAAAAAGTCGGTCGGCCACCGATCATAGGCGGCCATGGCGCACATGAAGATCGCATCGGCGCCTCGGGCCATGCGCGACAGCTCGGCGGCATCCGCGGCGTCGGCCTGTACCGCGCGGACGCCGGGCAAATCGATGGAACCCAAGCTCCTGCTGGTGAGGACGACATTATTTCCTTCCTCACCGAGCAGCCGAGCCGTTTCGCGTCCAACCGGCCCTGCGCCGACGACAACATAGTAACCCATATCAACCTCTTTGCATTGGCAACGAGGCTGGGGTTTAGGGGGCGCCGGCATTGAAAGTCGCGCAGGAACCGCCAAATCTTGGACAGGTTTTGCTATGAATTCGAGGCCTACCTGCATGCACGCACAGCTCGATCCCGACCAGGTCCCGACGGGCATAACAATGGTTTCGAGGCATGTCGAAGCAGGCGCCTTCAGGCTGCCGCGAGCGCATCACCACAGGATCATGGTTCACGCCAGCGCGGCCACCCATTCTTATTGCAGTGACGTTGGACGACACTTTCTGCGGCGTGCTGGCGACATCGACTTCGTGCCCGCTGACCAGGAGGGCGGTTTCGAGGCGGAAACCGCGTTCCGCACAATCGAGGTTCGCCTGCCGTCCGCCTTGCTCGAAGACGTCGCGCGGCAGGTGGGAGGCACAACAATGCGCCGGCTCGACACGCGCCATCTTGTCCGGGATGAGCGGATCGAACATCTCGTGCGAGCGCTCAAAAGCGGTCACGACACAGGCGCGCCGACCGAACCCCTGTTCATCGAAAGCCTCGGCGTTGCGCTTGCGGTGCGGCTGCTGGGCCTCGGCGATCGGGAGACCGATCGACCCGTCCGGTTGTCGAACACTCAGCTCAGGCACGTCCTGGAGCATATCGATGCTCACCTTCATGAGCCGCTAACGATTGACAGGCTGAGCCGCGTTGCCAACGCCAGCAGTTCCCATCTCAGGACATGGTTCAAGGCGGCGACAGGTATGACCGTTCACCGCTACGTCCTACGGCGCCGGGTCGAGCGCGCCCGCTCTCTGTTACTAGACGGCGGCCTCAGCACCAGCGAGGTGGCACATCAGGCAGGCTTCGCGCACCAATCGCATATGGCATATTGGATGCGTCGCGAGATCGGGCAAACGCCACGCGGCTTGCGGCGCGGGCGGATGGCGAGTTGAATGCCGGCCAGCACGCACGGCGGAGGCTCGTCCGCCCGTTGCCGGCATGTCCGCAGACCTTTAGGGCGACTCTGATCGACCCTGGCCGGATGGTCCTTCCAGCAGAATAAGCCGGGGAAAGATTTCCGTCCTGGCCACACTTGTTGCATAATCGCCACAATGCGTTGCATACATCCGACGCAAGCAATGACTCTAAACGGCGATATGGCTTCCCAGGCCCCGACACTGAACGAACCGCTTTTCAGCAAGCCCGGCGTTGAGGACAGACGCCGGCTGCTGGCGTTGCCCGGCGTGCTGGCGATTGCCGGCGCTTTGATCACGGCGGCGATCTCCTTTGCGATTCTGGTCGGCGCGACGCCGATCGCGCCGGATGCAAAAGCCACGATGGCGCTGATCGCGCTCAACGCTGTCTTCGTTCTATTCCTGATTGCGTTGATCGGCCGCGAGGTTCACCGCATTGTGATGGCGCGGCGGCACGGCAAGGCGGCCTCACGGCTGCATGTGCGCATCGTTGCGATGTTCGCTCTGGTCGCCGCCATTCCCGCCATCATGGTGGCCATCATCGCCTCGATCACACTCGACATCGGCCTCGACCGCTGGTTCGAGATCCGCACCAAGACGATCGTCAATTCCTCGCTGTCGATCGCCGACGCCTATGTGCAGGAAAATGCCCGCAACCTGCAGGGCACGACGTTGTCGATGGCCTATGATCTCGATGCCTCGCGCACGCTCTATGGCCTCGACCGTACCGGTTTCCTCGATCTGATGAACAAGGAAGCGGTTGGCCGCTCGCTGGCGCATGCCGCACTGATCAAGCCCGACGGCTCCTTTGTGATGAGCGCCAAGACCGATGCCGACTTCGCCATGCCGGAGCCCCCGCCGGGCGCGGTGGAAACGGCGTCCGACGGCAGGCCGGTTCTGATCGAGCCGCGAACCCGCAACATCATGGGCGCCATCGTCAAGTTGCGCGAGATCGAAGGTCTTTATCTCTACACCATCCGGCTGGTCGATCCCGATGTGATCAAGGCACGGCAGATCGTGCGGTCCAACAGCGACGAATACCGCAACCTGCAAGACAACCGCCGCACCTCACAGGTGGCCTTCGCGCTGCCTTACCTGTCGCTGACGCTGATCGTCATCCTGTCGGCGATCTGGACGGGCATAGCGGTCGCCGACCGGCTGGTGCGGCCGATCCGCCAGTTGATCGGTGCCGCCGACGAGGTCGCGACCGGCAATCTCGATGTCGCCGTGCCCGTCAGACTTTCCGACGGCGACGTCGCCTCGCTCGGCGACACCTTCAACAACATGATCCTGGAGCTCAAATCGCAGCGCAACGAGCTGCTCTCCGCCAAGGATTTGATCGACGAGCGCAGGCGCTTTTCGGAAGCCGTGCTGGCAGGCGTCACCGCCGGCGTCATCGGCGTCGATCCCTATGGCATCATCACCATCGTCAATCGCTCGGCAGAAACCATGCTTGCGATCTCGGCCAGCGCCGCGCTCGGGCAGAACCTGTCCGCCGTGCTGCCGCATGTCGGCCGCGTCTTCGAAATCGGCCGCAAATCGGGCAAGCCGGTCTATCGCGAGCAGGTGACCTTCTACCGTGGCGGCGCCGAGCGGACCTTCAACGTGCAGATAACCATCGAGGCGGGCGATGACGGCTCGGAGGAAAAATCCTATGTCGTGACGGTCGACGACATCACCGACCTTGTGCAGGCGCAGCGCTCTTCGGCCTGGGCCGACGTGGCCAGGCGCATCGCCCACGAGATCAAGAACCCGCTGACGCCGATCCAGCTCTCGGCCGAGCGCATCAAGCGCCGCTACGGCAAGGTCATCACCGAGGACCGCGAGGTCTTCGACCAATGCACCGACACGATCATCCGCCAGGTCGAGGATATCGGCCGCATGGTCGACGAATTCTCGGCCTTCGCGCGCATGCCGAAACCGGAGATGAAGGCCATCGACCTGCGCGAATCGCTGCGCGAAGCCTCGTTCCTGGTCGAGGTCAGTCGTTCAGACATCGCTTTCGAGCGCGATTTCGGCAGCGAACCACTGAAGGGCACCTTCGACAGCCGGCTGATGGCGCAGGCCTTCGGCAACGTCATCAAGAACGCCGCCGAGGCCATTGACGGACTTGAAGCAAAAGATCGTTCGGACGGCACAATCCGGATTCAAGCCGGACGTCAAAATGGCGCCATCCGAATCGATGTCATCGACAATGGCAGGGGACTGCCGCGCGAGAATAGGCAGCGGTTGCTCGAGCCCTATATGACGACGCGCGAAAAAGGCACTGGCCTTGGCCTCGCTATCGTCAAGAAGATCGTGGAGGACCATGGCGGCCGGCTCGAACTCAACGATGCGCCGGCGGATTTCCACGGTGGCCGCGGCGCGATGATCTCGATCATCCTGCCGCCGGCTTCGGTCGTTGCCACGCCGCCTCGCGGCGAAGGCCGGAACGAACACGAAAGAGAAACTGAAAAGGTCGGTAATGGCGTCTGACATTCTCATCGTCGATGACGAGGAAGACATCCGCGAGCTCGTCGCAGGCATCCTGAGCGACGAAGGTCACGAAACCCGCACGGCGTTCGACGCCGACAGCGCGCTTGCAGCAATTGCAGATCGCGCGCCGAGGCTGATCTTCCTCGACATCTGGCTGCAGGGCTCGCGCCTGGACGGCCTCGCGCTGCTGGACGAGATCAAGACGATGCATCCCAACCTCCCGGTGGTGATGATCTCCGGTCACGGCAATATCGAAACGGCGGTTTCCGCCATCCGCCGCGGCGCCTACGATTTCATCGAGAAGCCGTTCAAGGCCGACCGACTGATCCTGATCGCCGAGCGCGCGCTCGAAACCTCGAAGCTGAGGCGCGAGGTCTCCGACCTCAAGCAGCGCAGCGGCGAGACCTTCGACCTGATCGGCATGTCTTCGGCGATGAGCCAGTTGCGCCAGACCATCGAACGCGTCGCGCCGACCAACAGCCGCATCATGATCGTCGGCCCGTCCGGTTCCGGCAAGGAGCTGGCGGCGCGCGCCATCCATGCGCTGTCGACGCGCAAGGCCGGACCGTTCGTGACGCTGAGCGCGGCCACCATCACGCCCGAGCGAATGGAGATTGAACTGTTCGGCACCGAATCGAACGGCACCGAGCGCAAGGTCGGCGCACTGGAAGAGGCGCATCGCGGCATCCTCTACATCGACGAAGTGGCCGACATGCCGCGCGAGACGCAGAACAAGATCCTGCGCGTGCTGGTCGAGCAGCAGTTCGAGCGGGTAGGGGGCACCAAGCGGGTCAAGGTCGATGTCCGCATCATCTCGTCCACCTCGCAGAACCTGGAGGCGATGATCGCCGACGGCCGCTTCCGTGAGGACCTCTATCACCGCCTGGCAGTGGTTCCGGTCATGGTGCCGGGGCTGGCCGAGCGACGCGAGGACATTCCCTATCTGGTCGACAATTTCATGAAGCAGATCGCGCGCCAGGCCGGCATCAGGCCGCGCCGCATCGGCGACGACGCACTCGCCGTGCTGCAGGCGCATAACTGGCCGGGCAATGTCCGGCAGTTGCGCAACAATGTCGAACGGCTGATGATCCTGGCGCGCGGCGAGGATGTCGACGCCCCGATCACCGCCGATCTGCTACCGTCGGAGATCGGCGACGTCATGCCGCGCACGCCCAACCAATCGGACCAACACATCATGGCGCTGCCGCTGCGCGAGGCGCGCGAACAGTTCGAGAAGGACTACCTGATCGCCCAGATCAACCGCTTCGGCGGCAACATCTCGAAGACCGCCGAGTTCATCGGCATGGAGCGCTCCGCCCTGCACCGCAAGCTGAAGTCGCTGGGCGTCTGAGGACAGCTGTACTTGATCCAGCGGCGCCCAGCCGGCCGATTGCCGGTTACGGCCGCGGCGGAATCGCTTAAACAAACCGAAAGTCTTCAGGGGTGATCCATGCCGCGCATTGCCTATGTGAACGGGCGCTATGTCGCTCATGCCGACGCTTCGGTGCATATCGAGGATCGCGGCTATCAGTTCGCCGACGGCGTCTATGAGGTCTGCGAGGTGGCTCGCGGCTTCATTGTCGACATGCCGCGCCATCTCGGCCGGCTGAGCCGGTCGCTTTCCGAACTGTCGATCGACTGGCCGGTGACGCAGCGTGTGCTGCCGCTCATCCTGCGCGAGGTGGTGCGCCGCAACCATGTCGTCAACGGCCTCGTCTATGTCCAGGTGACGCGTGGCGTCGCCAGCCGCGAGTTCGTTTTCCCGGGGCCCGGTACCACGCCGTCGCTGGTGGTGACCACGAGGAAGGCGGACCCCGCCACTGCCGCCAGGCGCGCAGAGACCGGCATAAAGGTCATCACCGTGCCGGAGAACCGCTGGGACAGGGTCGATATCAAGAGCACGGGCCTGCTGCCCAACGTGCTGGCCAAGCAGAAGGCCAAGGAAGCCGGCGCCCAGGAGGCGTGGTTCGTCGACACCGACGGCATGGTCACCGAGGGCGGCTCCTCCAACGCCTGGATCGTCACCAGGGACGGCGTGCTAGTGACGCGGCCGGCCGAGCACGGGATCCTGCGCGGCATCACCCGCACGACGCTGTTCGACGTTGCCGCCAAACTCGGCCTGACGATCGAGGAGCGCAAGTTTTCGGTCGCCGAGGCCAAGGCGGCGCGCGAGGCCTTCATCAGTTCCGCGACCACGATTGCCATGCCGATCGTGGCAATCGACGGTGCTCCGGTGGCCAATGGCCACCCCGGTTCCGTGACACTTTCGTTGCGCCAGGCCTTTTTTGACGTTGCGGAAAAAAGTCCGGCCTGATAACCGCAAAGATGGAATGAAAATCAATATATCTCGTTCTGCTTGTCGTTATTGACGGCAAGAGGGTGTTTGCGCGCTTGACATGTGCCGGATAAATTGGCGCATTGGCTGCAAACCGAAGGGGATCGGCGAAAGACAAGAACAATGGCGGAACGATCGCAAAACCTTCAGGACCTGTTCCTGAATTCAGTTCGCAAGAGCAAAAATCCACTCACCATCTTCCTCATCAACGGCGTGAAGCTGACTGGCGTGGTCACCTCGTTCGACAATTTTTGTGTGTTGTTGCGGCGTGACGGCCATTCCCAGCTCGTTTACAAGCACGCCATTTCCACGATCATGCCGAGCCAGCCGGTTCAGATGTTCGATGGCGAGGAAGGCCAGGGCGCCTGATTGGCACGTGAGAAAGACGCGGACCGCAGCGTCCGCGGGAAACCATCACATCAGCTGAGGCCGGAAGACAAAGCTCCGACCCGGGCCATTGTTATTGTGCCCGTGCTTACCCGCCAGCCGCGAGGCGAGGACGAGACCAATCGGCCGCGTCTGACGCGTTCCGCGGAGGCCCGCCACGATGAAGCAGTCGGCCTCGCCGGCGCCATCGACCTCGATCCGGTCCATAGCGCGGTGGTGACCGTCACCGATCCGCGCCCGGCCACCTTGCTCGGCAGCGGCAAGGTGGCGGAATTCGCCGATATCGTGAAGGAGCGCCACGCGGAACTGGTCATCGTCGACCATCCGCTGACGCCGGTGCAGCAACGCAATCTCGAAAAGGAATTCAACGCCAAGGTGCTCGACCGCACCGGGCTGATCCTGGAGATCTTCGGCGAGCGCGCGCGCACCAAGGAAGGCACGCTGCAGGTCGAGCTTGCGCATCTCAACTACCAGAAGGGCCGCCTGGTGCGGAGCTGGACCCACCTTGAGCGCCAGCGCGGCGGCGCCGGCTTCCTCGGCGGTCCCGGCGAAACGCAGATCGAATCCGACCGGCGGCAGTTGCAGGAAAAGATCATCAAGCTGAAGCATGAGCTGGAAACTGTGCGCCGCACCCGCGACCTGCACCGTGCCAAGCGCAAGAAGGTGCCGTTCCCGGTTGTGGCGATCGTCGGCTACACTAATGCCGGCAAGTCGACGCTGTTCAACAAGCTGACCGGGGCAGGGGTGCTGGCCGAGGACATGCTGTTCGCCACGCTTGACCCGACGCTGCGCCGCGTGCGCCTGCCACATGGCACACCCATCATCCTGTCCGATACGGTCGGCTTCATCTCGGACCTGCCGACGCATCTTGTTGCCGCCTTCCGGGCGACGCTGGAAGAGGTGGTCGAAGCCGACCTCGTCATCCACCTGCGCGACATCTCAGACCCCGATACGGCGGCGCAGGCCGAGGATGTCGAGCGCATCCTTGCCGATCTTGGCGTCGATGCCAGTGACGCCAAGCGCGTCATCGAGGTCTGGAACAAGATCGACCTGCTCGACGAGAGCAACCGGGAGCGGTTACTGGCCGATGGCGCCGCCACCAAGGCGCCGCCGGTCGCCATATCGGCGGTCACCGGCGAGGGCATCGATGCGCTGAAGGCGCTTATCGAAACAAGGATGTCGGGTGAACTGGAAACGACGACGCTGACGCTGACGCCAGCCCAGTTTGGCCTTGTCGACTGGATCTACCGCAACGGCGACGTCGTTTCGCGGGTCGACAATGAGGATGGCAGCGTCACCATTTCGCTCAATGCCACGCACAGCTCACGGCAAGAGATCGAGAGCCGATTGCACCGTAAGAACAATTAAGCCTGGTTATTTCGCGCCCTTGGCCTGCTGCCAGAGCGCTTCCATCTCATCCAGCGTCGCCTTTTCCAACGTGTTGCCGGAGGCTTCCAGCGCTCGCTCGACATAGTGGAAGCGGGTGCGGAATTTCTCATTGGTGCCGCTGAGTGCTGCCTCGGCGTCGAGCTTGAGGTGGCGGCCGAGATTGACGATGGCAAACAGCAAGTCGCCGAACTCGTCCTTGATCGGTGCTGCGTCGCCTTTGGCCAAAGCCTCGCGCAGTTCGCCGATCTCCTCCTCGATCTTGTCGAGAATGGGCGCCGCCTCGCTCCAGTCGAAGCCGACGCGAGCCGCCTTTTCCTGCAGCTTGAGCGCCCGGGTCAGCGCAGGCAGCGCCACCGGCACGCTGTCGAGGAACCCCTTGCCATTGTCTTCTGGGTCGAGCCCGCGGGCGAGGCGCGCATCGCGCTTCTCCGCCTTCTCCACCGCCTTGATTTTTTCCCACATGCCCTTTGCCATGCCGGCGCTGCGCGCCTCCTCGTCGCCGAAGACGTGCGGATGGCGCCGGATCATCTTGGTGGTGATCGCCTCGACGACGTCGCCGAAGGCGAATTCGCCAGCCTCCTCAGCCATTTGCGCGTGGTAGACAACCTGCAGCAGCAGGTCGCCGAGCTCCTCGCGCAGGTCGTCGAGATCGCCGCGCGCAATGGCATCCGCCACCTCGTAGGCTTCCTCGATCGTGTAGGGCGCGATGGTCGAGAAATTCTGCTCGATATCCCAGGGGCAGCCGGTCTTGGGCGCCCTTAGTGCCGCCATGATCTCGATCAGCCGGGAAATGTCCTTGGAGGGTTTCATCAGGCCGATGCTATCCTTGCGCCCATCGCGCGGCCAACGCTGGCAGCCGACGCGAGGGCGGTTGTCCACAGCTGCGCGGCGGCTCAGTCCAGAACCGATACGATCGCCTTGGCGAGCGCGTCCATCCCGTCCTCGGGCAGGCCGGCCACGTTGATGCGGCTGTCGCCGACCATATAGACGGCGTGCTCGGTGCGCAGCCGCTCGACCTGAGCTTCCGAAAGGCCTAGGCGCGAGAACATGCCGCGATGGCTGGCGACGAAATCGAAACGGTCGGAATTGGACTGCCGGCGCAGCGCCTCGGCGAAGCCGACGCGCAGCCGCAGCATGCGCAGCCGCATCTCCTCTAGTTCCGCCTGCCAGTCCGCGCGCAAAGCGGCGTCTTCCAGCACGATGCGTACCGCCGCCGCGCCATGGTCCGGCGGCATCGAATAGAGTGCGCGCGCCGCAGACAGCATCTGGCTCATCGCCACATCGGCCTGCGCACTGTCCTTGGCCAGGATCATCGCAGCGCCGACGCGGTCGCGGTAGACGGCAAAGTTCTTCGAGCAGCTCGAGGCGACGACCATTTCCGGGGCTCTTGCCGCGAGCAGCCGCAGGCCCGCGGCGTCGGCGTCGAGGCCCTCGCCAAAGCCCTGGTAGGCAATGTCGACGAAGGGCAGCAGGCCGCGCTCGACGACCAGGTCGGCGACCTCGGCCCACTGCGCGGCATCGAGATTGGCGCCGGTCGGATTGTGGCAGCAGCCATGCAGCAGCACCACGTCGCCGCGCTCAGCCGTCCGCAGGGCCGCCACCATGTCCTTGAAGCGCACCGAGCCGGAAGCGGCGTCGAAGTAGGGATAGTCGCGGATCTGCAGACCGGCGGCGCGCATCACCGGCATGTGGTTCGGCCAGGTCGGATCGGACAGCCACACCGTCGCGCCGGCACGGGTACGTTGCAAAAGCTCGGCCACGAGCCTGAGCGCGCCAGAGCCACCCGGCGCCTGCGCCGTGCGGATGCGCGACAGGTCCGCATTGTCACCAAAGGTGAGCTTGGCCATCGCCGTGTCGAAGGCAGTGTCGCCAGCAAGGCCGAGATAGGTC
>NZ_RZOJ01000175.1:0-11340 GCF_003998845.1 Mesorhizobium sp. M4A.F.Ca.ET.022.05.2.1
GCCCTATTACTATGCCGGCACGATGGGTCTGGTGCAGCGCGACGGCATCCACCGGCTGCGCCACGCGAAAAAGTACTCCGGCTTCTTCGGCTCGATCTGCACCAATCTCGCCTGGACCGGATGGATGGCGGGGGCGGGCGCGCTGCGCGGTCCCGACCCGCGCGAGATGGCGAAGTCGGATTGCGTGGTGATCTGGGGCACCAACGCCGTGGTCACCCAGGTCAACGTCATGACCCACGCGATCAAGGCACGCAAGGCACGCGGCGCCAAGATCGTCGTCATCGACGTCTATGAGAATGCCACAACGAAACAGGCCGACATGGGCCTGGTGCTGAGGCCCGGCACCGATGGCGCGTTGGCCTGCGCGGTCATGCATGTGCTGTTCCGCGACGGTTTTGCCGACCGCGCCTATCTCGAGAAATACACTGACGATCCGCGCGGGCTGGAAGAGCATTTGCGGACAAAAACGCCGGAATGGGCGGCAGCGATCACCGGGCTCGATGTCGCCGAGATCGAAACCTTCGCGCATCTCGTCGGCACGACGAAGAAGACCTATTTCCGCCTCGGCTACGGTTTCTCGCGCCAGCGCAACGGCTCGGTCAACATGCACGCTGCGGCCTCGATCGCCGCCGTCACCGGCGCCTGGCAATATGAGGGCGGCGGCGCCTTCCACTCCAATTCGGGCATCTTCAAGCTGAACCAGGACGTGCTCGAAGGTACAGCGATGCGCGATCCCAACATCCGTCATCTCGATCACTCGCGCATCGGCCCCGTGCTGACCGGGGCGAGCGACGCGCTCTATGGCGGACCGCCGGTGACGGCGCTGCTCATCCAGAACACCAATCCGGTCAATGTCGCGCCCGAGCAGCGGCTGGTGAAGCAGGGTTTTCTGCGCGACGACCTGTTCACCTGCGTGCACGAACAGTTCATGACCGACACGGCCAGGCTCGCCGATGTCGTGCTACCGGCGACGATGTTTTTGGAGCATGACGACATCTACAAGGGCGGCGGCAACCAGCACATCACGCTGGGACCAAAACTGATCGATCCGCCCGAGGGGCCGCGCACCAACCATTTCGTCATCGAGGAGCTGGCAAAACGGCTCGGCGTCGGCGACAGGCCGGGCTTCGGCCTGACCGAGAAGGAGCATATCGACATCATCCTCGGCAAGCGCGGGCTGGGCGGCTTCGACAGCCTGAAGGAACAGAAATGGATCGATATGCAGCCGGATTTCGAGGCGGCGCATTTCATCAACGGCTTCGGCCATCCGGACGGAAAATTCCGCTTCCGCCCCAACTGGTCAGGACAGGCGGCGCCCAACCGGCCGCCGAGGAGCATGGGCCTGTTCGGGCCGGTCGAGCGGCTGCCGGAATTCCCCGACCATGTCGAGCTGATCGAGGCAGCGGACGAGGCGCATCCGTTCCGGCTGACCACCTCGCCGGCGCGCAACTTCCTCAACTCGACCTTTGCCGAGACGCCGGTGTCGAAGCAAAAGGAGGGCAGGCCGGTGCTGCTGCTGCATCCCGAGGATGCCGCCGGGCTGGGGCTTGCCGATGGCGGTCGCGTCGAGGTCGGCAACCAGCGCGGCGAACTGGTGCTGCACGCCAAGTTCTTCGACGGCATCCAGCGTGGCGTGGTGATCGCCGAAGGCATCTGGCCGAACAGCGCGCATGAGCGCGGCGAGGGCATCAATGTGCTGACCGGCGCCGACGCGCCGGCGCCCTATGGCGGTGCGGCGCTGCACGACAACAAGGTGTGGTTGCGCAAGCCGCAAGAGCTTAGGGCCTGACCCCGCGATCTGGCCCAAGCGCCTGCCGTCGCAGCCGCCAGATCCCGCGTCTATAGAGACACCCTGTCTGTTGCGACGAGGGAGGATGTCGTGAGCAAGATCTCGCTTCTGGGCATTCCGCATGACGAGAATTCGTCCTGGCTGCGCGGTGCGGCCGAAGCGCCGCCGCTCATCCGGCGCGAGCTCACCAGCGATGCTTACAGTTCATGGTCGGAAACCGGCTTTGACCTCAGCGACCGCTTCATCGATCATGGCGATATCGATTTCGCGCAGGCCGGCGATCCGTGGGAGCGGATCGAAGACGAGGTGGGTCGCGCGCTGGATGCCGGCCATCCGCTGATCTCGCTCGGCGGCGACCATGCGATCACCTGGCCGCTGCTGCGCGCGGTGCGGCGCCGCCACCCCAGCCTGACGATCCTGCATATCGATGCCCATCCCGATATCTATCATGCCTATGATGACAATCCGCGCTCGCACACCTCGCCCTTCGCACGCATTATGGAGGAGCGGCTTGCCGACCGGCTGATCCAGGTCGGCCTGCGCACCGTCAACGACCACCACCGCGACCAATTCAAGCGCTTCGGTGTCGAGGTGGTGGAGATGCGGCACTTCAAGGAAGGGCTGCGGCTTGACCTCAAGACGCCCGTCTATGTCTCCATGGATATCGACGCTCTCGATCCGGCCTTCGCGCCCGGCATTTCCCATCGCGAACCAGGCGGGTTTACCACCCGCCCGGTGATCGGTCTGATCCACTCAATCGACCAGCCCATCGTCGCCGCCGATGTCGTCGAATACAATTCGCGCCAGGATCTCTCCAACCAGACCGCGCTGGTCGCCGCCAAGCTGGTCAAGGAGATCGCCGGGATGATGCTGAAGACGAATGGCGCGACTGCCGGCTGAATCAATTTGGCAAGGCGGCGTGCTAAAGCTCTGTTCCGACTAGCCTCTCGACAGGAATAGCCATGCCGCAGCCGCTCAGGATCGCCATAGCCGGCGCGCTCGGCCGCATGGGCCGGCAGATGGTGGAAGCCGTCGTGGCCGATCCGCGTCTGGCGCTCGCCGCCCGCTTCCACCGGCCTGGCGCCACCGGCGAGGTTCTGGTCGAGCGCGACGAAGCGCTGGCGCTTGCTGACGTCGTCATCGACTTCACCACGCCGGCCGCGTCGGCTGAGCTTGCCGAGGCTTGCGCCCTGCGCGGCGGTCCGGCGCTGGTGATCGGCTCGACCGGCTTCGACGCCGCCGAACTTGCCGCGATCGCCGCCGCCGCGAAGAAGATCGCCATCGTGCGTTCCGGCAGTTACTCGCTCGGCCTCAACATGCTGACCGGACTGGTCGAGCAGGCGGCGCGCGCGCTCGGCCCCGGCGATTGCGACATCGAGATATTCGAGGCGCATCACCGATCGAAGGTCGACGCGCCCTCGGGCACGGCACTGATGCTGGGCGATGCGGCCGCGCAGGGACGGGGCGTTGCGCTGGCAGACGCGGCGCGGCGCGGCCACGACGGCGTCACATTTGCACGTCCGTCCGGCGAGATCGGCTTCGCGGTGGCGCGCGGCGGCAGCATTGTCGGCGAGCACAGCGTCAGCTTCCTGGCCGACGGCGAGGTACTGACGCTGTCGCATTCGGCCGACGACCGCTCGATGTTCGCGCGCGGCGCCATGGCGGCCGCGCTGTGGGTCGCCGGTCGCCCACCCGGCGAGTACACCATGCGCGACGTGCTGGCTCTCGGCGCCTCCTAACCGGCAAACTCGCCGGGTTCCATTTCGGCAGCCGCTAAAATGACTGAAAGCCAGCTGAAAGCTTGGGCATGCCATCACAGCGTCGCGGCGCTTGCCGTGACCGGCCTGGGAGCGGCCGGCAAGGAAGAAAATGCGGCGTCGCCAGATAGCGCGTCGCCCAGGTGGAGGAATTTACGTGACCGGTTTCATCTCGAAGTGCGCCTTGCGTTCAGCGGCGCTGACGCTTGCCATTGTCGCCACGGGCGCCACGGCGGCATCAGCGGCCGACAAGATCACCATTATCGTCGGCGGCATGGAAAAGCAGATCTATCTGCCGGCCGTGCTCACCCAGCAGCTCGGTTACTTCAAGGACGAGGGGCTCGATGTCGAGTTGGTCAACTCGCGCGCCGGCGTCGAAGCCGAGAATGAATTGCTGGCGGGCGCCGTGCAGGGCGTCGTCGGCTTCTACGACCACACCGTCGATCTGCAGTCGAAGGGCAAGTACATCCAGTCGATCGTGCAGTTCAGCCAGGCGCCGGGCGAGGTCGAGCTGGTGTCGGCCAAGCACCCCGAGATCAAGTCGCCGGCCGACTTCAAGGGCGCGACCCTCGGCGTCACCGGCCTCGGCTCGTCGACCGATTTCCTGACCCAGTACCTGGCGGTGCGCAACGGCCTGAAGCCGGGTGACTACACGCTGCTGCCAGTCGGCGCCGGCAACACCTTCATCGCCGCCGTCAAGCAGGACCAGATCCAGGCCGGCATGACCACCGAGCCGACCATTGCCAAGCTGCTCAAGACCGGCGAGGCCAGCATCCTCGTCGACATGCGCACGCCGGAAAAGACCAAGGAAGCGCTGGGCGGACCCTATCCGGCGGCGTCCTTCTACGTACAGTCGGCCTGGATCGAGAGCCACAAGGAGGAGGCGCAGAAGCTCGCCAATGCCTTCGTCAAGACGATGAAATTCATCGCCACCCATTCGGCCGAAGAGATCGCCGACAAGATGCCGAAGGACTATTACGCCGGTAACAGGGACCTCTACGTCCAGGGGCTGGCCGGCGGCAAGGCGATGTTCACGCCGGACGGCCGCATGCCGGCCGACGGCCCGCCAACCGTGCTCAAGGTTCTCTCGACCTTCTCCAAGAGCCTGCAGGGCAAAGAGATCGACCTGTCGAAGACCTACACCACGGCATTCGTCGACGCCGCCAAATAGCATCGGTCGGCAAGGGCGGACGCCCGGTCCGCCCTTGAGCAACAATGACTTGCGCCGCTCCGCTGAATCAATCCGGCAGCGGCGCCTTTCCAGATGCAGATGGACGACAAGCCAAAGGAGCTTGTGCCGCTGGCATCCATGCCCCATCACGACAGGAGTGTGCCATGCAACTGCAATCCATGGCGGCCGAGAAGCTGTCTCCGGCCGCGCCGCCGTCCGATGCCGCGATCGCCATTGATGACGTGACGCTTCGCTTCCTCACGCCCGACGGCCACATGATGACGGCGATCCGCGATTTCACCATGACGGTCGCGCGCGGCGAGTTCGCCTGTGTCGTCGGGCCGACCGGCTGCGGCAAGTCGACAACGCTCAACCTCGTCACCGGCCTGCTCAGGCCGACGACCGGCAATGTCCGCGTCATGGGCAAGCCCGTCACCGAGATCAGCCGCGACATAGGCTTCGTCTTCCAGGCCGATGCGCTGTTTCCGTGGCGCAGCGTCATCGACAATGTCGCCGCCGGCCCGCTCTATCGCGGCGTGTCCAAGGCGCGGGCCTATGAACGGGCGCGTGACTGGATCGGCCGCGTCGGCCTTGGCCGTTTCGAAAAGCACTATCCGCATCAGCTCTCGGGTGGCATGCGCAAGCGCGTCGCGCTGGCCCAGACCTTCATCAACCAGCCCAAGATTCTTTTGATGGACGAGCCGTTCAGCGCGCTGGACATGCAGACCCGCACCGCCATGCAGGACGAACTGCTTGACCTGTGGTCGGAGCAGAAATCCTCGGTCGTCTTCGTCACGCACGACCTCGAGGAGGCGGTGGCGCTGGCCGACAAGGTCTATGTGCTGACGGCGGGGCCGGGCACGGTCAAGAGCGTCTACCGCATCGACCTGCCGCGCCCGCGCGTCATGGCCGACATCCGCTATGACCCGAAATTCGTTGAGATCGCCAAAGTGATCTGGAACGACCTTCGCGAGGAAGTGCAGCTCGGCCAGAGCCGCAGCCTGCAGACCGGCCATTAGACTTGGGCGGCTGACCCGCTCCAATGATTTGTTTTTCGCAATTCCGGACGGAAACCGCTTGGCACTTTTCCTGGAATTGCTCCGAGAGGAGACCGCCATGACCGCCATCTCTCCCACCGTTGACCGGGCCGCTGCCCGCGATACCTCCATCGCCGTCGCCGAAGCCCGGGCAAGGGTGCGGCTGCGACGCCGCCATGCACTGGTCATCGGCCTGCGCTTGGCTATCCTGGTCGTCTTCCTCGGCCTGTGGGAACTCGGCGCCGACTACAACATCATCGATCCATTCTTCTTCGCCAGCCCGTCCGGCATCTGGCAGCAGATCTGGTCGTGGGTCACCGAAGGCACCTCGCAAGGCCCGCTCTGGCTGCAGATTTATGTGACGCTGGAAGAAACATTCCTCGGCTTCGTCATCGGCGCTGTAGGCGGCATCGCTGCCGGCATCATACTTGGCCGCAACCGGCTGCTGGCCGACGTCTTTTCGATCTACATCAAGATCGCCAACTCGGTGCCGCGCGTGGTGCTGGGCTCGGTGTTCATCATCGCGCTCGGCCTCGGCATGGCCTCCAAGGTCGCGCTCGCCGTGGTGATGGTGTTCTTCGTCGTCTTCGCCAACGCCTTCCAGGGCGTGCGCGAGGCGGACCGGTCGATGATCGCCAACGCACAGATCCTCGGTGCTTCGCCGTTCCAGATCACCACCTCGGTCATCATTCCGTCGGCGATGAGCTGGATCCTGGCCAGCCTGCATGTCAGCTTCGGCTTCGCGCTGGTCGGCGCCGTGGTCGGCGAATTCCTCGGCGCCAAGCAAGGCATGGGCCTGCTGATCTCGACGGCGCAGGGCGCCTTCAACGCCAATGGCGTGTTCGCGGCGATGATCATCCTGGCGGTGATGGCGCTTGTGGTGGAGTTCATCATCACCCGCTTCGAGGACTATGTCGTCAAATGGCGCCCGGCCTCGTTCAACGAGCAGGGGACATGAAGCTGTGATTGCTAGGCCAGGGGCAGCCGCACCTCGACCACCAGGCCGGCGGCCGCGCCATCCGCGAGGGTGACGCGGCCACCGGCATTTTCGGCCACCTCGCGTACGATGGCGAGGCCAAGGCCGCTGCCTTCCTCGGTTGCGTCGGCGAGGCGGTAGAAGCGCTCGAAGACATGCTCTCGCTCGTCCGCCGGGATGCCCGGCCCGTCGTCGGTGACCGTCAGCACCGCTTCGCCATCGATGGCGGCCAGTCTGACGGTGACGGTGCCGCCAGCCGGCGTGTAGCGCAGCGCGTTGTCGACCAGGTTGACGATCATCTCGCGCAGCATGGTGCCGTCGCCGACCACTGGCACCGGCCCGCTTTCGTCGAGCCCGAGATCGACGTTGCGCGCAAGCGCTGCCGGCGCTTGCGTCTCCAGCACATGGCGGGCGGCTTCCGTCAGGTCGATGCGATCGGCGCGCGGCCGCCGGCTTCCAGGCTCGGCCCGCGACAGGGTCAAGAGCTGTTCGGCCAGCCGCGCCAGCCGGCCGGAACTGGCCTGCAGCGCCACCAGCGCCTCCTGGCGCTGATCGGCCGCACTTTCGCGCAGCGCGTAGCTCGCCTGCGTCGACAGCAGCGCCAGCGGCGTGCGCAACTGGTGCGCGGCATTGGCGATGAAGCGCCGCTGCGCCGCCATCTGCCCCCGCACTCGCTCCATATAGGCGTTGAGCGCGTCGATCAGCGGCCGGATCTCGCTCTGCGCGCCAGTGATTTCGATCGGATCGAGGTCGCTGCGAGCCGGCGAACGCACGGCATCACGCAGCCTGATCAGCGGCGCCAGGCCGCGGCGCAAGCCGAGCAGCACGAAGACGCCGGCAATCGCCACCAGCATCAGCTGCTGGGCAAAAGCGTTGAACCACAAATGCCGTACCATCGCATCGTGTCCGGCAAGCGTGACGCCGACGGTGACGGAAATCGGCGAGTCCGCGCCGGCGCCGATCACCGCATGGCTGAAGGTCAGCAGCCGCAACGTGCGGTCGCGATAGGTCGCTTCCAGGCTCGGGCGATCCTGCGCCTCGGGCAGGTCGGGATAACCGGTCAGCAGCCGTCCGCCCGCGGTCTCGACACGATAGTAGACGCTGTCGCGGTCGCCGGTGTCGAACATCTCGATCGCTGCCGGCGGCACCGTGGCGTCGAGCACGCCGTCGACGATTGCGACCTGTTCGGCGATGGCGCGCGCCGAACCCACCAGCATGCGATCCGTCACCAGGTCGGCGGTCGCCAGCGCGTTGCGATGGCTGGTCCACAAATTAATGGTGGCGAGCCCGGCGAGCGGCAGCACCACCCAGGCAAGCAGCTGCAGGCGGAGGCTGCTAACCGGCATCGCGCAGCAGATAGCCAAGGCCACGCAGCGTGGCGATCTGAACGCGCGAACCCTCGATCTTCTTGCGCAGGCGATGCACATAGATCTCGATGGCGCTGGGGTCGGCGTCTGTTTCGAAATCAAAGATCGCCGACGACAGCGCCGCCTTGCTCACCGTGCGTCCCGCCTTGACCATCAGCTGCTCCAGCACCGCGTGCTCGCGCGGCGTCAGCGCCAGCGTCTCGCCGGCCAGCGAAAACAGCCGCGTGTTGGTGTCGAAGACGAGATCGCCGCAGGCAACGACAGGCGCGGTCCGGTCGTTGACGCGCCGCAACTGGACGCGGATGCGCGCCTCCAACTCCTCGACCTGGAACGGTTTGGCCAGATAGTCATCGGCCCCTTCGTTCAGGCCCTTGACGCGCCCGTCGAGGCTGGCGTTCGCGGTCAGCACGATCACCGGCACCCGGTTGCCGCGCGCCCTGAGCATGCGCAGCACGTCCAGGCCGCCCATGCGCGGCAGCGCAAGGTCAAGAATCACCAGCGCATGGTCGCCGGCGGCAAGCGCATGCTCGACATCCTCGCCGTCATGGACGATGTCGACGACATAATTGGCCTGGCGCAGCGTCTTGCCCAACCAATCAGCCAGTTCGCGATTGTCTTCGACAAGCAGCAGCCGCATTTTCTATCGCAGTTCAGGTATCTTGCCCGCCGCAGTCTCGTCGACCTTTCGACCAACGCAGCCGGCAGCGTCCGATGGGGTGCACGCACACAACGGATAATATCGATCCGCCCACAAGGCAAACCTTAGCTGGCTTGGCCACTGCAGAGCGGCAGGGAGGTCACCGACGAGAGGCGCTGCGTGTTGGATTCATGTCGCTGAACGACCGCATGGAAAGCGACCGGCACCTCCCCGCGGGCAGTGATCAGGCGCCAATCGACGAAAACAGAACCGATCGGTTCGATTTATGTTGACGCATTGTGCATCAGGTTGTGAACGCCGGCTCAAGTGATCTTGGCACCCGTGGCGGGTGGAATTTACTAACTGATTGATATCGCGAGATAACAGTGTGGCAGTAGGAAGCCTTGCGCCGGATTTCAAGCGCCGCGCCGAAGGTCTTTTCGGCACAACTTCGTGACTGGAAACGACAGCGGCCACGGCCCATCTCGGGGTGGTCCGAGCGACGCGAATTCCTCCCAAGGCACGCCACTTGACGGACAGAAGACAGAACTACTGGAGTACCTGAATGACCAAGATCGCTCTCACCGCCGCCGCCTTCCTCGTTGCCACGGGCAGCGCCTTCGCCGGCAGTGACCATTATGGTTCGAACAACGTCAACCAGCCGGCCGTCACCCAGCCTGCCGCCAATGTCGACATCACGACCACGGCGTCGATCCGCAAGCCGGTCGAGCATGGCAAGACCACCTCCGAAGTCGCCCAGCCTGAATCCGGCCAAGGCATCTGGGGCCGTTAAGCGGACCCGACAACCTGACCTGGTCGGCAATCGCTGATGACTTCGGTCATCGAATGCCTCGAGGCGGTGGGCTTGTCCCGCCGCTTCGCTTTTGCGCAAGCCTGAATCAAATCGGCAAGCTTCGGCCCTGTCGCTTTGTTCGGATTTTGTCTTTCGGCCCCGCAAGCACCAAGGGCCGCGCCGCGACTAACCCAAGGCCGCTACCCCAACTCCTTCGGCCTGATGCAATGCGTCAGCCGCGCGCCGCCGAAGCCGAGATCCGCCCAGTCTCCCTTGAAGACAAACCGGGCCAATGCCGCCGTCGGGAATTTCTCCTCGAGCTTCCGCAGCGCGCGGGCATCCGACCCCGAACCCGCGAGCCGCCGCGCGAAGTCCTCGAGCCCGGGATTGTGGCCGAGCACCAAAAGGCTGGCCGCATCGGCCTTGCGCACGACGGCCAGCACATCCACCGCCGCCGCCTCGTACAGCGCATCCGTGAATTCCGCCGCAGCGCTCTTCGGCAATTCGGCCGCGACCAGCCGCCATGTGTCGCGGGTGCGCAGCGCGGCCGACACCAGCGCCAGGTCAGGCAGCCAGCCGCGCCGGGAAAGCTCGCGCCCAATCAGCGGCGCCGTCTTCAGACCGCGCGGGCCGAGCGGCCGGTCGAAATCGGCAAGCTTGGGATCGTCCCAGCTCGACTTGGCGTGGCGCAGGATGAGGAGTTGTCTTGTCGCCATGCCGCCCCCAATCCCTCAAGGCGTGATCCGCGCCAGCTGTTCGAGATCGCTTTCCTCGCGCAGCGGGTCGGGCGCCATTACCACGGAACTGCCGTTTTCGGCATCGTCGGCGAAGTGGGCGAGCACGGCGTGGCCGTTCTGCATGCGTGCCTTGCCTTCGGCGACCAGCCCCAGCGCCAGCGGGTAGAGCCGGTGCTCGGCCTTGAGCACGCGGGCGGCGAGCGTGTCCTCATTGTCGCCGACCATCACCGGCACGGCGGCCTGAGCGATGATCGGGCCGTCATCCATGTCGAGGGTGACGAAATGCACCGAGCAGCCATGGATGCGAACGCCGGCGCGCAGGGCGCGAGCATGCGTGTCCAGCCCCTTGAAGGCGGGCAGGAGGGCAGGGTGGATGTTGACCATCCGTCCTAGCCATTTCTCGACAAAGCGGGCGCCCAGGATGCGCATATAGCCGGCCAGCGCGACGATCTCGGCGCCGAAGCCGGCAAGCGCCGCATCGATCGCTCCGTCATGCGCTTCCTTGCTGCCATAATCCGAGCGCTGGATCACCTTGGTGGGAATGCCGCGCGCGGCGGCGATGGCGAGGCCGGCGGCGTTGGCCCGGTCGGAGATGACGCCGACGATCTCGGCCGGGTAGGCCGGATCGCTCGCCGCCGCGATCAGCGCCGTCATGTTGGAGCCGCGCCCGGAGATCAGAACGACGGTGCGTTTCCTGCTCATAGGCCGATCGAGCCCCGGTAAATGACGCCGGCGTCGCGGCGCGGCACGATGCGGCCGATAGGGGTCACCGTCTCGCCGGCCTCCTGCAGCACGGCGGCCACTTGCGCCGCCTGGCCGGAGGCCACGGCGAGGATCATGCCGATGCCGCAGTTGAAGGTGCGCATCATCTCTTCCGGCGCGACACCGCCGGTCTTGGCCAGCCAGGCGAACACCGGCGGCACGTCGATGGCGTTGAGGTCGAGCTCGGCGGAAAAATCCTTGGGCAGCACGCGCGGAATGTTCTCCGGAAAGCCGCCGCCGGTGATGTGGGCGAGCGCCTTGATGCCATGCGTGTTGCGGATGGCCTTGAGGATCGACTTCACATAGATGCGCGT
>NZ_RZOJ01000176.1:0-11290 GCF_003998845.1 Mesorhizobium sp. M4A.F.Ca.ET.022.05.2.1
TATCTGGGACGTGCCTGCCGGCGGTCATTCCTTGCCGACATATTCGCTGATCAGCTTTTCGTTGCGCGCCTTTTCGATCTTGGCAGTCGTCTCGGCGGCGACGCGCTCGTCGGTGCGGTATTTGACGAGGTTGACCAGGCTGCCGGTGAGCAAGAGCACGCCCATGCCCCAATAGCCCTTGGTCGACAGGTCGACCGGAGCGAGCCACAGCGACAGGCCAAGCATGAAATAGGCGATGCCGACCGAGATGGTGTTGAACATGATGTAGGTCTGATTGGCGTTCATTGTCGTTGTCCCTTTGGTTGGTGAGGTAGGTTTCGTGGATCAGTGCGTGGATTTCAGGCGCTCGAGCACGTCCTGTGCCCGGACCTTGGTCGAGGGGCCGTGGCCTGCCTCCTCCAGCTTGCCGCGGATGGCTTCCTGGCTGAGGCCGGCATCGATCTCGTCGAGGATGCTGGCTTCCTCGAACGGGTCGCTGCGCTCCCGGATGCGGGCGAGCAGCGCCTCTGCCTCGTTGAGGCTGGCTGTCCGGCCGATGGAACGGTTGAGGCGGCGCTGCGCCTTCTGCTCGGCGTCGATGGCACGCGCCGAAATCATGCCCTGGTTGAGGTCGACGATGCGTCGGTGCGCCTGTTCCAGCGACAGGCGCATGCGCAAGGTCTTCTCGGTCAGGCTGTGCACGGTGCCGCGGCGGACCTCGCGTTCGTTCTCCAGTTCGGCGATGGCGGAAGCGCCATCGTGGGCGAGGGCCCCGGCTCCCGCGGCAAGGGCGCTGCGGGTGCGCGTCTCCAGATCGGCGATGCGGCGGTCGAGTTGGTCGAGGCTCGCCTGTTCGGCACGCTGACGCACGATCAGTGAAGCGAGCGTCTGCTTGGCGCAGGCGAGGCCGGCTTCGGCATCACGAATGCGCTGGGCGAGAAGGTCGACGGCGAACTGGTCCTTCAGCCGGTCCTCGGCCTTGGTGCCGGCGCCGTCCAGCAATGTCCTGATAAGACTGAGCATTTGTTCGTTCTCCCTTTATGAACGCTGTTCACAAAAGGAATGTAGCAGAAGATGAACATTGTTCAAGGTGCTTTTTGAACGCTGTTCATGCAGAATGGATTATGGTAAACCGGCATACGTTGCCGCGCCCGAGAGGCGGCGGAGAATGCGGAGACACGGTTTGGCACTGGACAAGGAAGAGATGAGCGAGCGCGTCATCGCCATCGCGGAGAATCTGATCGAAGCCGGCGGGGCGGAGAACCTGAAGGCCAGGACCATCGCCACCGAGGCCGGCATCGCGGTCGGCTCCATATACAATCTGTTCCGGGATATCGACGACCTGCATCGCGCCGTGAACATGCGGCTGCTCGATCGGCTGGGTGAAGCCGGCGCCGCAGCGATGGCCGAACTCAAAAAGGCGGGGGTGACCGACACGCGGCAATGCCTGCTGGCGCTGGCGCGCGCCTATGCCGGCTTCGTGGAGGCGCATCCGGCGAGCTGGCCGGCCTTGCTTGCCTTCAACCGCCGCCAGCCGGCGCATGCGGAGCCGGACGCCTATGAGGCGCGGCTCAGCGAACTGCTGCAGATCATCGCCAGGGTACTCGCCGACGGCCGCTTCGGCCTCGACGAAAACCGCCTGCGGATCGCCGCCCGCACCTTGTGGTCAAGCGTGCATGGCATCGTCACCAGCGGCTATGCCGCGAATTCCGCCGGGCGCCAGGCGGACGAGACTTGGGAGCAGATCGAGCTCCTGGTCGCCGTCTTCATCAAGGGGCTGGAACGGGGCGGGACATTGGATCATGCTGGCGCGGCACCGTCGTGACGCCTAAATGCGATAATGAGAACCGGCGCAGGCATTTTGCGCCGAGGTGAAAGTGGAGATTTGAACCATGTCTTTTCTGAAAAAGCTTTTCGGCGGTGGCGGCGGCGATGCGGGCGAACCCAAGAGCGCGGCGCCGGCAAAGCAGGTCGAGCACAAGGGTTTCCTGATCAGCGCCACGCCCTACAAGGCCGACGGCCAGTACCAGACCTGCGGCGTGGTCTCGAAGGAAATCGACGGCGTGACGAAGGAACACCGTTTCATCCGCGCCGACCGTTTCGCCGGCCTGGACGATGCCGTCGACATCTCGATCAAGAAAGGCATCCAACTGGTCGACGAGCAGGGCGAGCGAATCTTCGGCTAGGACTATCATTGCTACAGCCTCGGGTCGATCGGCTCGCTTTCCAGTGCCAGCACGCCGAACACACACTCGTGTACCCGCCGCAGCGGTTCCTTTGCCACAAACCGCTTCAGCGCCTCGTGACCGAGAGCGAACTCCCTGAGCGCCAGACTGCGCTTGCCGCCCAGCCCACGTTCCCGCAGGCGAACGAGGTTATCCTGCGCATCGTATTCGGGGCCGTAGATGATGCGCAGATACTCCCGGCCGCGCACCTTCAACGCCGGCTGGATCAGCCCCTTTTTGCCGCGGCTCACGAAGTCGCGCGGCTTGACGACCATGCCTTCCCCGCCCGAACCGGTCAGCGCCTCCCACCAAGCGATCGTTTCCGCGCACGCATTGGCGTCGGCCAGATCGAGCGTACGCCACCGCGTGCCGGTCACCACGCCATCGTCGGCAGTCAGACGGGCCGCAAGCGTCATGTGCCAGACGTGGTCCTTGTCGAACCAGACATGTCCTTCGCTGGCGAGTAGGTGGAACGGCGCGACCTTCAGGTCGTCTATGCCAGTGACCAGCCATACGTAAGGTGCCCAGGCGGTGGCGTATTTGGCCGCGCGCGCGGCCCGGTCATCGAACCGGGCATTCAGGCCGGCGGCATCGACGCCGCGCGCCAATGCCCGGGCCAACGCCTCGCGGCTCGCCTGGAAGCCGGCGGCCGAGGAGGTCGCCACCGGCGCATACTGGCTTTCGATCAGGCTGCCGGCTTTGGCCGACCAGGGCATTATCTCGGCGTCCAGCAGCAGCCAGTCACTGCTCAGTTCGTTCCACAGGTCCGCCGCATCGACGCTCGCGCGAAGACGGGCGAGCAGGCCTTCCGTCATCTCGGCATCCTTGAAAAAGGAGCGCCCCGTCCGCGTCCAGATTGCGCCGGTCTCGTTTCCTGAAACACCGAAGCGTTCGCGCGCCGTCCGCGCGTTCCGGCAGAGCGCGATGACGGCCCGCGAACCCATATGCTTTTCCTCGCAAACGACCTCAGCGATGCCACGTTCGCGAAAGTGAGCGAAGGCTTCCTCGGGACGCTCCAGCCAGCCGCTTTGGTTGCTGGTCTCGGACGGCGACATCGTCGGCGGCAGATACACCAGCCACTGCGGCGTCAGCGCGAAGCGGCTCATCACCTCCAGTGCCGCCGACGCGTTCTCCTCGGCCACGACGATCCGGCCCCTTAGTTCGGTCTCGATCCAGCGGCGACCCGAGACGTCCTGATAGTCGAGCACGCCGTCGGCGTCGGCCTGGGCCGATTTGCCGGGATCGGATCCACCCAAAGGGCGTATCGGTTCGGACCAGACCTGGATTGCCGGCACCTCGACAAGTTCGCGCTCCGGCCAGCGCAAGGCCGTCAGCTTGCCGCCGAAAACGCAGCCGGTGTCGATGCACAGGGTGTTGTTGAGCCATTCAGCCGACAGCATCGGCGTATGCCCGTAGATCACGGCCGTCTTGCCGCGATAGGCCGTGGCCCAGTCGGCACGGACGGGCAAGCCGAATTCGTCGATCTCGCCCGTGGTCTCGCCATAGAGAGCGAATTCTCGCACGGCGCCCGAACCACGTCCGATCATCTCTTCCTTGAGGCCGGCGTGGGCAACCGCCAGGCGTCCACCGTCCAGCCAGACGTGGCTGCGCAGACCGTCAAGGAAAGCCGGCAGAGCCTCTCGGAGGCCGCGATCCTGAGCATCCAACTGGTCGATGGTTTGCTGCAGGCCGTGGGCGACCGTGACCTTGCGGCCTTCCAGCCAGCGGCCGAGCTTGCGTTCGTGATTGCCCTGGACACAGTAGGCAGTGCCGGCCGCCACCATGCCCATGACGATGCGCAGCGCGTCGGGCGAGTTGGGACCGCGATCGACGATATCTCCGACAAAGACGGCCTTGCGTCCCTCCGGCGGGGTAACGACGACCGTTCGGTCGCCGCGATCCTCGGACCAGGCGACGCTGTAGCCGAGTTGGCCAAGCAGGGTCTGAAGTTCGTCGGCGCAGCCGTGGATGTCGCCAATGATGTCGAACGGACCGGAGTCGTCCCGCTTGTCGGTCCACAGCGGTTGGCGCGAGACCTTGGCGGCATCGACGCTGGCCTCGCTGCCAAGCTTCCAGACCTGGCGGAAGCCCTCGCGTTGCAGGCCGCCAAGACCCTTGCGGATCTCGGTCGTCATGCGTTGGGCCACACCGGCGCCGAATTGTCGGTCAGGTCGCGCTGCATTGCGCGCGATGCAGACGTCGACGCCTGGATCGATGACGACGGCGACTGGCAGAGCATGCCACTTGCGCGCCAATTCGATCCACGCCTTGCGGTCGGCTGCGCGCACGTTGGTGGCGTCGACAACTGCCAGCTTGCGATGCTTGAGTCGTTTGCCAACGATCTCGCGCATCAACTCGAAGGCGTCCGCCGAAACGTCCTGATTGGTCTCGTCGTCGGACACAAGCGCGCGGCAGCGATCCGAGGAGATGACTTCGGTCGGCAGGAAGTGCTTGGCGGCAAAGCTCGATTTGCCCGATCCGGTCGAGCCGATCAGCACCACCAGCGAGAAATCGGGAAGGGCGAGGTCGGTCTTGTCGAGCTCTCTCACCGCGTGAACACCGCCATTTGCGTGGGCGCGCCCAGGACGGCGTCAACAGCCCCGATACCGCTGAAGGCGGCGGCATAGCCATAGATCTTACCGATTTTGTCAGCCCAGGCTTCGAACTGCGCCCGGCTCCATTCGAAGCGATGGTCCGGGTGGCGGAAGTTGCCCGGGGCCAGGTTCGGAAACAGTGCGTTGTACTCCGCATTCGGAGTGGTGACGATCACGGATTTTGGCGCCGTCTCGCCAAAAACGATGCGTTCGATCAAGGGCAGCCTGTCTTGGTCGAGGTGCTCGATGACCTCGACCAGCACGGCGACGTCGGCCTCGGCCCAGCGGCCGTCTCGGTATGTCAGCGATCCATGCAACAGCGTGACCCGACCTTCGGGCGGTCCACCGAACTCGTTCAGCTTGAGACGCTTCGCAGCCCATTCCAGTTCGCGCACTGCGGGGTCGAGCCCGAACAGCTTGTGGACCCATCGCTCGCGCACGAGGCGATAGAGCAGCTTGCCTTCGCCGCATCCCAGATCGGCGATGACGGTTCCGCCGGTCGCCCGAATGGCATCGACCACCGCGTCCATGCGCAGGTCGTTCAGCCGAATAGGCACCTCCAGCGCTTCCTCGGGCGCGTCCCTGACTTCGGGGGGCAGTGCCTCGTCGGCCGTCTCGGGAGCGAGCCGCTCCAGGGCGATGCGGGCCAACGCACCGCGATTGCGCAGATAGCGGCGCACGATCAGGTCTTTGGCGGGATGGTTTTCCAGCCAGCCTTCACCCTTTGACAGCAGCTTGTCGATCTCGGCCTCGCCGACCCAGTAGTGCTTTGCGTCGTCCAACACAGGGATCAGGACATAGAGGTGGTTCAGCAAGCCGCTCAGCCGGCCTGTCCCGGTCAGCTTGAGATGACCGTATCGCCATTTGCCTGCCCGATGCCCGACATTCTCGATCGGCGTCAGATCGACGGTCCACCCCAAGGGCTCGAACAGGTCTCGAACCAGAGCCTCGCCACCATGCATCGGCAGCGGTGTCACCACGGCCTCCAGCGGCAACGCGCTTTCGGCCAGTTCCTGGCGCTCCTTTGAAATGCCGGTCATCGCGGTCCGCAGCATTTTGTTGAGCGCCACCGACAGGAAGGACGATGCCGCATATGGCCTGTCGTTTACATACTGGTCCAGCAGGCCTTCCGCCTGGCCCTTGCCCCGTACGAGCCCGATCGGGTCGACATCGAGGAGAAGTGCGGCCTCGCAACGCTCCTCGGTTGCCTCGGGATAGAACAACCACGCCTTTCCGAAGGCGAGCTCAGTCTCGTGCAGACGATCGGGATGCTTGTGCAGCAGGAAACCGAGGTCTGTGGCCGGACCATGTGTTGTAGCAACGGACAGGAACATCAGCGACCGATAGCGCAGACCGGCAGAATAACCAATGGCGTTGCACGGCTATCTACTGAGTCTGGACTGGGCGCAATGCCCTGGCCGAATGAGCAGGCACCACGGGCAAAAAAGGCAGGCGCCGCGCTGGCGCCTGCCTTTTTGCTTCGGTCGGGATGGCGTCGTGCGTTACGCCGCTGCCGCAACCTGCTTGCCGGCGGTTCCGGCCACCACCGCGTTGACCTTGGCAGACGCCTTGGCGATCGCGGCATCAACAGCGTCCGGGCCCATGCCGACGCCTTCGATGCGGATCACGTCGACATCGGTCATGCCGAGGAAGCCGAGCACGCCACGCAGATAGGGGATGGCGTGATCCATCTGCACGGCCGCGCCCTCGGAATAGATGCCGCCGGAAGCGAGCACGATATAGACCTTCTTGCCGTTGACGAGACCCTTCGGCCCGCCTTCGCCGTAGGAGAAGGTCTTTCCCGAACGGGCGACGTGATCGACCCACGACTTCAGGGTCGAGGAGATGCCGAAGTTGATGAAGCCGGTGGCGAGGATGATGGTGTCGGCGGCGAAGAGCTCGTCGAGTACCGCGTCGGAGACGCCGACGACTTCGGCCTGGCGCTGGCTGCGCGCCTCGGCGGGCGTGTAGATGCCGGTCGAATAGTCGGGATCGATATGCGGCAGCGGATTGGCGACGAGATCGCGCACGACAAGCGTGTTCGACGGATCGGCGGCAAGCAGCTTGTTGGCAAGCTCGGTGGCGATGCGGGTCGAGTGCGAGGCGGCGCCGCGCGGGCTCGAGGTGACAAGAAGAATGGACATTGCGGGGCTCTCCAGTGGGATTGAACTGTCCCGCTGAATATGGGTCGCTCGACTCATTCGAAAAACTGGTATATTTTCTATACGATCCATCCACAAAATAGATATAACGATGCAGCCCAATCCGACGCTCGACCAATTGCAGATCCTGGTGGCGGTTGCCGACACCGGCAGTTTCTCGGCCGCCGGCCGCAAGCTGAACCGGGCGCAATCCGTCATCAGCTATGGTATCGCCAACCTGGAGGCGCAGCTTGGGCTGAAACTGTTCGAGCGCGAGGGGACGCGCGAACCGCAACTGACCGATGTCGGACGGGCGATGCTCGAAGATGCGCGGCGCATGATCGGCGTGCTGCAGCGGATGCGCTCGCGGGTCGACGGCCATCACCAGGGACTGGAGGCCGAAGTTGCGCTGTCGGTCGATGCGGCGCTGCCGTCGCCGGTGCTGGTGCGGGTGCTGAAGGCGTTCGAGGCGCAGTTTCCGACCGTGATGCTGCGCCTGCATATCGGCACGCTTGGCGTCATTCCCGACCATGTGCTCAGCGGGCAGGCCGACCTCGGTATCGGCGGCATGCTGGGCGAGGTCGACGTCCACCTCGTGCGCATCGGCTTCATGTCGATCGTGCTGGCCGCCGCGCCCAGCCATCCACTGGCGCTGCTGCCGAAGCCTGTGACGCTCGAGGATGCGCGCGAACATACGCAGCTCGTCGTCACCGACCAGTCCGAGCGTACCAAGGGACGCGACTTTGGCGTCTTCGCCTACCGCACATGGCGGCTGACCGACATGCGCACCAAGCATATGCTGATGCGGGAGGGGCTTGGCTGGGGAGGCCTGCCGCGCTGGCTGATCGCCGACGATCTGGCAAGCGGCAGGCTGGTGGAGCTCGACCTCGAGGTCTTCAGGGAGGCGCGTTCGCCGCTTTTTGCCATGCATCGCAACGACAGCAGCCCGAAGCCGGCTGCGGCCTGGCTGATCGACCGGTTCAAACGAGGGCTCGGCTGCTTCAACGAGATGGAGCCGGGCGTGTGGACCGAGGAGGAGCCGGAGACAGACCGTCGATCAGCGCCATGAGCACGGCGCGGTAGTCGCCGCTCGATGCTCCCGCTTCGACGGCAAGCGCGGCGCGGTCGAAGGCAGCGGCGAGCAATGCGGTCAGCGGCTCGATTGGCAGTCTTGCCATGGACTGCTCGCGCATCGCCGCGACGAGGCCTTCGCGCAGCGAACGGTTGCCATGGCGGTTGTCGATCTCATCCATGGCGGATCGGCCGAGCACGGCAGGCCCGTCCAGCAGCAGCAGCCGAGTGCGGCCCGGCGCCCGCATCGCCGCCAGATAGGCGTCCGAGCCGGCGATCAGCGCGTCGCGGGCAGGGAGCGAGGCGGGCGAGGCGCGCTCGACCTCTTCGGCCACCGCGGCAGCCTCCTGCTCGACCACGGCGGCAAACAGCGCCTGCTTGTCGGCGAAATGGTGATAGAGCGCGCCGCGGGTGACGCCGGCGGCGGCGACGATCTCCGGCGTGCCGGTCTCGGCATAGGACTTTTCGGTGAACAGTTTTCGCGCGGCGTCGATCAGGTCGGCGCGCGTCGCCTCGGTGCGATCGCGATTGGAGCGGCGCGCGGATTCTCGTTGCATACATGCAGCCTGTATGTTAATTGCATTTACATGCAGACTGTATGTTGTTTGACGGGAGAAGGAAAGATGAAGACGACGAGCTACTATCCGGTGCTGATGACAGGCGACGTCGCCGGTACGAAAGAATTTTATGTCGAGCATTTCGCCTTCAAGCCGCTGTTCGAGAGCGACTGGTACGTGCATTTGCAGTCGGCCGAGGACCGACGCGTCAATCTCGGCATCGTGCACGGCGACCACGAAACGATCCCGGAGGAAGGACGGGGCCGCACATCAGGTTTGCTGATCAATTTCGAGGTTGGCGACCCCGACGCGGTCTATGAGCGTGTCGTGGCGGCCGGCCTTCCGATCCTTCGCTCGCTACGCGATGAACCGTTCGGCCAGCGCCATTTCATCACCAGCGACCCGAACGGCGTGCTGATCGACGTGATCAAGCCGATCCCATTGAGCCCGGAATTTCAGGCGCAGTTTGTGCAGGAAGTGGAGGGCGGCTGAATGGGGATAGCGGGAAAGCAGGCGCGTTGCGGGCTCCGCCGCCTGAGCGAACGTCTTGCCCCACCAGTGATGAACCATAGTCAGCGCGCTGATCTTCTCCCATCTGCGAAGCAAGGCGCCTGATGCGGTCAAAATCGCTTGTGATTTTCAAGTTACGGATGATCTTGGTGACGGATTCACTTTCCAGACGGCGCTAATCCTTGCGAAAATGCTTGTGGCCTGTTGTATTGATCAGCAATAGCGGTGTCGGGGACAGCTATGGCCGGTCAAGGAGAGAAATCCGATTCTATCTTGTATACCGACGAATTCGAGACGGTTCTGCGATCAGAGTATGACGCCATCCTCGCTCGCCGCAAGGCGCTTGGCGTGGATGCTTCAAAAGATGCTGGGGGTGGCAAGCCCGATTCCGTTGCCAAGGGTGATCCGGCCTGGCTGTTTGGCGTGGCGCTTTCGGGTGGCGGGATAAGATCGGCTTCGTTCTGCCTCGGCGCGCTTCAGGCACTCGATCAGTACAAGCTCATACCGCGGATCGACTATCTGTCGACGGTATCGGGCGGCGGCTACATCGGATCGGCGATGATCGCCGACATGACGCGCCAGGAACTCGAGCAAGCGAAAAGTCTGGAACTCGATCCAGCGAAGAAAAGCGAGGACGGGCCGCTCGATTTTCCCTTCGCCTCGGGCGACGACGTGCGCGACAACGCGTTGGTCGGCCACATCCGCGACAACAGCCGTTTCCTGGCGCCGCGCGGCTTCCAGGATATCACGCTGTCGATCGGCATTCTGATGCGCGGCTGGATGGTCAATGTCCTGCTGTTGCTGACGCTGATCCTGCCGTTGGCGACATTCGTCATCCTGACCAACCCGACCACCGATCATCTCGGGCACAGCATCGTGCTCGACGTCGCCAACTGGCTCTTCGGCGACGATTGGGGCAAGGCGGGATGGGCCGCCAGCCTGCGATCGCTGGTGGCCAACCCGTTCGTGCTCTCGCGGTCGATGATGGTGGTTCTCGCCGTCTGGCTGGTCGTGTGGGGATTGCGACGGTCCTATACCGACAGCTATGCCTTTGCGCGCAAAGGCGAGCGCCTGGAACAGGACAGTAGATGGGCCAAGGGCGGTCGCACCCTGCTGCTGGTCACCGCCGGCCTGCTCCTGATTGAAATTCAGCCCAAGATCATTCTGTGGCTGATCGAGGTGACCTCTCCGAAGGCTGGTCATCGGCAGACGACAATGGAGACGCTCAAGGCGCTGATCACGGCGGCGGCGGCCATCGTCACAGCCACCGCCGCCTTCAGGGGCATTCTGATTTCCTGGCTGCAGAAGGCCCTGAATTCGCCGGGGATCGGACACCAGCTGCGCGGCTATCTGGCGCGCGCGGCGTTTCTCGCACTCGGTCTCGCCCTGCCCCTGCTGATCTACGGCTTCTTTCTGTTGATCACGATCTGGGGCATCAAGATCTTTTCGCCGATCACGATCTGGGGCTTCGACGTGTCGTGGCTGTTTGGCCGCGACAGCGGCTATGCCTACGGTCCAGCCTGGCTGACGGCCGACAATCGCGTCCTGTTCACGATCCTTGTCATATCGATGGCGCTGTTTCTGGCGGCGCGAACCTTTGTGGTTCGTTATCTCGCGGACGATCTGGCCCCCGGCCGGCTCAGTGGCTTCTTTGGCGCGATGAGGCATGACTATAGCGGATCGGTGGTCATCAAGGTGCTGCTGCTTATTGCATGCTCAGCCATTTTCGCCGTGGCAGCCAGGATGGCGAAAGGTGTCTGGCAGCACGACGAATCCACCGTACTGCTCAACTATTTGGCCATCAGCGCCATCGTCACATTTGTGGCCTTTAACTTCACCGAGAACGCCAACGGGTTGCACCGCCTTTACCGTGACCGGCTTCGGCAGGCGTTTCGCCTCGGCGGCAGTGAAAATCAGGCGGACATCGCTCTGGACGCTCTCGGCTCGAAGGCGCCCTATCTATTGATAAACGGCACATTGAACGTGCGCCGCGCCAGGGATGCCGGGCAAGCGACCGAGCCTCCGAAGAGGTCCGTTCTCGTCCGCGCGATCCGCTGGGTGGGCGCCAAGGTTGCCGCAGCCATAAGGTTGAGGGCCTGGTGGGGCGGGCCGGATATCATTCTGCCGGGCCACCATCGGCCAATCGCGCCCCCACCTGCCGTGCAAGTCCACAGCCTTCCCGAGGCCGACCCGAGCAAGAGAGGGCGCAACGC
>NZ_RZOJ01000177.1:0-11253 GCF_003998845.1 Mesorhizobium sp. M4A.F.Ca.ET.022.05.2.1
CTCCGGCCGTGCCAGTGGTCTCGTCGAGCGTTGCCGATGAGACAAAAACCGAGGACAAGCCGAAGCGCGCCGGCTGGTGGCAGCGGAAAGGCTTCTTTTAAGCCTTTCAAAGGTTTGGAGTAGTTTCTTGACCAAAAGAAATCCCGCGTCGTCAAAAACGGCGCGGGATTTTTTTGTGGTTATGCCGCCGTGGTCCAAGCCTTGAAGTCAGGCCGGCACAACCTGAATGTCGGCAGCCCTAAGGCGCGAAGATCGACCAGTTCATCATCTTCGCCAGCCTCTCCAGCGCGATCGAGCCCAGCTTGGAATTGCCGTTGGCATTGAGGCCAGGCGACCAGACCGCGAGCGAAGCCGTCCCCGGCACGATCCCCAATATGCCACCGCCGACGCCGCTTTTGCCGGGGATGCCGACGCGGAAGGCGAAATCGCCGGATCCGTCATAGTGGCCGCAGGTCAGCATCATCGCACCGATGCGGCGCGCCCGCTCGGCCGACACCACCGAATGCCCGGTCGCCGGGTTCTTGCCGCCATTGGCAAGGAAGCGGCCGGCCATTGCCAATTGCCGGCAGCTCATGGCAACGGCGCAATGGTGGAAATAGACACCCAGCGCCAGTTCCGGCGCATGGTGGAGATTGCCAAAGGATTTCATGTAGTTAGCTAAAGCGAAATTGCGGTAGCCGGTGGCACGTTCGGAGGCCGCCACCTCGCGGTCGATGATGATGGTGTCATCGTCGGCCAGGAACTGGATGAAGCGCAGGATCTCGCCGATCGCTTCGCGCGGCTGGTGGCCGGCGAGCAATATGTCCGAAACGACGATGGCGCCGGCATTGATGAACGGGTTGCGCGGAATGCCGTTCTCATGCTCGAGCTGGACGATCGAGTTGAACGGATTGCCCGACGGCTCGCGTCCGACGCGCTGCCACAGCGCATCGCCGACATTGCCGAGCGCCAGCGTCAGCGTGAACACCTTGGAAATGCTCTGGATGGAGAAGGCTTCCTCGGCGTCGCCGGCAAGCAGCACGCGGCCGTCATTGGTGACCGCCGCGATGCCGAACTTCTTCGGGTCGACCTTGCCGAGCTGCGGGATATAGGTGGCGACGTCGCCGCGATCCGTGCGCTCGGCCATTTCGGCGGCGACTTCGGCAAGCGCCTGTTCGAGTTCCGGCATGGTCTCCCCGCTATTTCAGCCAGCGCTCGATGCGCGCCATCGCCTCGACCATGTCGTCGTGGCTGCCGGCATAGGAAAAGCGCATGGTGCGATGGCCTTGAAGCGGATCGAAGTCGCGGCCGGGCGTTGCCGCCACGTGCGCCTCGGCAAGCATGCGACGCGCGAAGGCCATGCTGTCATTGGTATGCCTTGTGACATCGCAGAAGGCGTAGAAGGCGCCGTCCATGGGTGCCGCGAGCGCGAAGCCGAGCTCCGGCAGCCGCTTCATCAGCAGCTCGCGGTTCCAAGCGTAGCGCGCCTTCACCGCCTCCAGCTCCTCTGTCGCCTTGAACGCTTCGATCGCGGCGATCTGCGACAGTTCCGGCGGTGATATATAGAGGCTCTGGGCGATGCGCTCGACCGGACGCACCAGTGGTTCCGGCAGCACCATCCAACCAATGCGCCAGCCGGTCATGCAATAGTATTTCGAGAACGAATTGATCACCGTTACGGCCGAGCCGTAGGCGAGCGCCGTCGTGTCCGGCGCGGCATAGGCGAGCCGGTGGTAGATCTCGTCGGAAATAACGGCGATGCCGAGTTCTTCGGCCGTCGAAACCAGCGCGGCGAGCTCGTCGGCCGGAATCACCGCACCGGTCGGATTGGCCGGACTGGCGAACAGCACCCCCTTCAGCGGCCCTTCGCGGTGCGCGGTCCTCAGATGCTCGGCATGAAGATATGCATCGCCGCCGAGTTCGATCTCGACGATCTCGATACCGAGTGCGGCCATGATGTTGCGATAGGCTGGATAGCCTGGCGCGGCGATCGCGACACGGTCGCCTGGATCGAACATCGCGAGGAAAGCCAGGTTGAAGGCGGCGGACGATCCGGTGGTGACGGCGATTCGCGCCGCCGGGACATGTATCCCGTAATGGTCGCCATAGTGCCTTGCGATAGCCTGGCGCAGATCGGCCAGACCCAGCGCGTCGGTGTAGCCGATGCGCCCGACCTTCAGGGCATTCGCAGCGGCCTGCCGCACGCCTGCCGGCGCCGGGTCGGACGGCTGCCCGACCGCCATCGAAACCACCGGCGCCCCGGTCGCCTTCAACCGGTTGGCCTCGGCCAGAATATCCATGGCGTGGAACGGCTCGACCTCGCCGCGGCGCGAAAGCGAAACAACCATTTTCAAATCCAACACGCCAGGATCCGCCCTGGCCGCGCCGCACAAATGCCCGATTGATGTGGGGATCACAAGCGCAGGAAGTTTTCGGTGCCGACTTTTCATCCTCCGCCCGCTCGTCTACCAGTGGACCTGTCATGTTGAGCCGACCCAGATCGACCACTGCCAGATCGACCGTTGCAAGGACCGCGCGCGGCTTCGCCACGCTTTTGCTTGCGGCCGCCGTCGCGGTCTCCGGCTCGGTCAGCGCATTTGCGCAAAACGTCCCCATCGTGCGCGACGCCGAGATCGAGGCACTGGTACGCGACTACGCGCGGCCGATCTTCAAGGCGGCTGGGCTGGCCAATGACGGCATCGATATCGTGCTGGTCAACGATCCGAGCTTCAATGCCTTCGTTACCGGACGCCGCATGTTCATCAACACCGGCGCGCTGATGACGGCGGAAACGCCCAACGAGATCATCGGCGTCATGGCTCACGAGGCCGGCCATATCGCCGGCGGCCACCAGCAGAAGCTGCGCGACCAGCTCGAGCGCGCCAAGACGATGGCCATCATTGCCACGCTGCTCGGCGCTGGCGCCATGGTGGCCGGCGCCACCACCAACAGCCGTGGGCTGGCCGGCGCCGGCATGGGCGTCGCGGCGGGCGGCGGCGAGATGGCGCAGCGCAGCATCCTGGCCTATCAGCGCACCGAGGAGACGACTGCCGATCGCTCGGCGATCAGCTACCTCAACGCCACCGGCCAGTCCGGCATGGGCATGCTGAAGACCTTTTCCCGCTTCCAGAACGCGCTGTCGCTGTCCGGCACCCAGGTCGACCCTTACCGGATAAGCCACCCGATGCCGCAGGAGCGCATCGCCAACCTCGAGGCGCTGGTCAAGCAAAGCCCCTACGTCGACAAGCTCGACCCGCCGGCTCTGCAGCAGCGGCATGACATGATGCGCATAAAGATCGCCGCCTACATGCAGGGACAGGCGGCCGCCTCGCGGCTGATGCGCAAGAATCCGGGCAGCCTCGCCTCGCGCTACGGCGAGGCGCAGCTCGCCTATCTTTACGGCAACCTCAATGCCGCGCTCGTCAAGACGTCCGCACTGATCAAGGAACAGCCGAAGAACCCCTATTTCCAGGAACTGCGCGGCGACATCCTGATGAAGGCGAACAAGCCCAAGGATGCCGCTGACGCATATGCCAAGGCGGTCAGCCTCGATCCCGCGAGGTCCGGGCTGCTGCCGGTCTCGCTCGGCCAGGCTCTGATGGCGATCGGCACGCCGGATGCCCTGAAAAAGGCCGCGGTGCAGATCAACAACGGTCTTGGGCGCGACAGGGAGAACGCCGTCGGCTACCGCTATCTGGCGCAGGCCTATGGCGAACTCGGCAACATACCGGCGGCGGACCTTGCCACGGCCGAAGGCCATTTCTATTCCGGCGACTACCGGAACGCGAAGATTTTCGCCATGCGCGCGCAACAGAAGATGAAGCGCGGCGAGCCTGGCTGGCTTCGCGCCCAGGATATCATAAACTACGGGCCTTCGGGCAAAACCAAGTGAACCTTCCGGCCGCTCCGGGCAACGGAAGCGGACTGGAACAGGCAAAAGGGATCGAGGATCATGAACAAGGCAATCTTGCTTGGCACGACGGGCGTGGTGGCCGCCCTTGCCATGCTGGCGGTCGGCTTCGTCGCCGGCAGCCCTCAGGCGGCCAAGGCCGACACGACGCAGGTCGTCCAGGCCGCCGCGCCCTCGGACAGGAGGATCGACCGGGCCGAGGTCGAGGGCATCATCCGCGACTACCTCCTCAAGAACCCGGAAGTGCTGCTCGAGGTGCAAGAAGCGCTGGAGGCCAAGCAGAAGGAAGAGCAGCGCATTGCCGCCCTCGGCGTCATCAAGAACGCCAAGGACGAGATCTTCAACTCCGCCTTTGACGGCATCGTCGGCAATCCGAACGGCAAGGTCACCATCGTCGAATTCTACGATTACAATTGCGGCTTCTGCAAACGCGCCATCGAGGACATGCAGGCGCTGACCAAGGCTAACCCCGACCTGCGCTTCGTCCTCAAGGAATTCCCGATCCTCAGCCCGGATTCGCAAAAGGCCAGCGTCGTCTCCATGGCCTTCCATTTGATGATGCCGGAGAAATACGGCGAGTTCCACACCGCCTTGCTTGGCGGCCAGGGCCGCGCCACCGAGTCGATCGCCATCAAGATCGCGGTCTCGCTCGGCGCCGACGAGGCGAAGCTGCGCGAGAAGATGAAGGACCCCAGCATCAACGAAGCGCTGTCCCGGACCTATGATCTTGCCACCAAGCTGTCGATCACCGGCACGCCCTCCTATGTGGTCGGCAACGAGGTGGTGTTCGGCGCGCTCGGGAAGGATGTCCTTGCCGAAAAGATCGAGGCGGCGAAGGCCGCGCTCTGATCGGCCCCAAGCCCTTGCGGCGGGCGACTTTCCGCCCGCTGTGGACAGCGAAAGAACGCACTTGCGCTCTTTTCGCGGGCGTCTATGCCCATTATAGAAGCCCAGGGCGCCGGCTTGCGGCCGGCGCCGGGAAAGGTCAGCATTCTTGAAAACGGTTTTCGTCCTGAACGGTCCCAATCTCAACGCGCTCGGCAAGCGCGAGCCGGGCATCTATGGCGGCAAGACGCTTGCCGCGATCGCCGAGGACTGCAAGAAGGCGGGCGCCGAGCTTGGGCTGGAGATCGACTTCCGCCAGTCGAACCATGAGGGCGACCTCGTCGACTGGATCCAGGAAGCCGGCGACAAAGCCGTCGGAATCGTCATCAATCCGGGCGCCTACAGCCACACCTCGATTGCCATTCACGACGCCATCCGCGCTGTCGCGCCGCTGCCCGTCGCCGAAGTCCATCTCTCCAACATCCATGCGCGGGAACCGTTCCGCCACGTCTCCATGGTCGCGCCGGTCGCCGTCGGCATGATCTGCGGGTTCGGGCCGCTCGGCTACACGCTCGCGCTGCAGGCGCTGGCGGCACGCCTTTGACCGGCCAACAAACAGAAGGCTCGAAAATGTCTATAAAGAAGACCGGTGTTGACCAGCAGCTGATCCGCGATCTGGCGGGCATACTGAACGACACCAATCTTACCGAGATCGAGGTCGAGCTCGGTGACCTGAAGGTGCGCGTGTCGCGTCAGTCGCAGACCGTGCACGCGGTGGCCGCTCCCGCGCCCGCTTATGCGCCGGCGGCGCCAGCTCAGCCCGCGGCTGCGGCCTCAGCGCCTGCAACGGCCGACCAGTCCAAGAACGCCGTGCCCTCGCCTATGGTCGGCACCGCCTACTTGGCGCCGTCGCCCGACGCCAAGCCGTTCATAGAGATTGGCCAGAAAGTCAAGGAAGGCCAGACGCTGCTGATCATCGAAGCGATGAAGACTATGAACCAGATCCCCTCGCCGCGCGCCGGCACGGTGACGGCGATCCTCTTCGAGGACGCCCAGCCGGTCGAATACGGCATGCCTCTCGTCGTCATCGAGTAGAGCCGGGAATGTTTCAGAAAATCCTCATCGCCAATCGCGGCGAAATCGCCCTCAGGGTGCTCCGCGCCTGCAAGGAACTCGGCATCCAGACCGTGGTGGTGCATTCGACGGCCGACGCCGACGCCATGCATGTCAGGCTTGCCGACGAGAGCGTCTGCATCGGCCCGCCGCCGTCGCGCGACAGCTATCTCAACATCCACCAGATCGTCGCCGCCTGCGAGATCACCGGCGCGGACGCGGTGCATCCGGGCTATGGTTTCCTGTCGGAGAACGCCAAGTTCGCCGACATCCTGGCCGCTCACAACATCACCTTCATCGGCCCGTCCGGCGACCATATCCGCGTCATGGGCGACAAGATCGAGGCCAAGCGCACCGCAAAACGCCTGGGCATCCCGGTCGTGCCGGGCTCCGACGGCGCGATCAGCGAAGAGAAGGAAGCCAAGCGCGTCGCCGCCGAGATCGGCTACCCCGTGATCATCAAGGCTTCGGCCGGTGGTGGCGGGCGCGGCATGAAGGTGGCGCGCAGCGAGGCCGACCTCGAGATCGCCCTGCAGACGGCGCGCTCGGAAGCCGGCGCCGCCTTCGGCGACGATGCCGTCTATATCGAGAAATACCTGGAGAAGCCGCGCCATATCGAACTGCAGGTGTTCGGCGACGGCGCCGGCCGCGGCGTCCATTTCGGCGAGCGCGACTGCTCGCTGCAGCGCCGTCACCAGAAGGTCTGGGAAGAGGCGAATTCGCCCGCGCTCAATGCCGAGGAACGCGCGCGCATCGGCGGCATCTGCGCCAAGGCCGTCGCCGATCTCGGCTATTCCGGCGCCGGCACCATCGAATTCCTCTACGAGGACGGCGAGTTCTATTTCATCGAGATGAACACCCGCCTGCAGGTCGAGCATCCGGTGACGGAAGCGATCACCGGCATCGACCTGGTGCATGAGCAGATCCGTGTCGCCTCCGGCGGCGGCCTTTCGGTCAGGCAGGAGGACATCAAGTTCAACGGCCACGCCATCGAATGCCGCATCAATGCCGAGGACCCGCGCACCTTCACCCCCTCGCCGGGCACGATCACCCATTTCCACACGCCGGGCGGGCTGGGCATCCGCGTCGATTCCGGCGTCTATTCCGGCTACAAGATCCCGCCCTATTACGACAGCCTGATCGGCAAGCTGATCGTGCACGGCCGCAACCGCGTCGAGTGTATGATGCGGCTGCGCCGAGCGCTGGACGAATTCGTCGTCGACGGCATCAAGACGACGCTGCCGCTGTTCCGCGACCTAGTCGGCAACCCCGACATCGCCA
Organism: Mesorhizobium sp. M4A.F.Ca.ET.022.05.2.1; assembly: GCF_003998845.1. NCBI lineage: Bacteria > Pseudomonadati > Pseudomonadota > Alphaproteobacteria > Hyphomicrobiales > Phyllobacteriaceae > Mesorhizobium > Mesorhizobium sp. M4A.F.Ca.ET.022.05.2.1. The sequence continues at coordinate 7,109 of NZ_RZOJ01000177.1, forward strand.
ATGGCGACTACGACATCCACTGGCTGGAAAAATATCTGGCTAAAGAGGAATAGCCGCTGAACTTGCAGTTATAATGCCGCGATGACCCGTCCCTATGCGCCCGGCTATCGCATCCCGACCGACCTCTTGCTGAAGGCCTATGCCTCGGGCGTCTTCCCGATGGCCGAAAGCGCCAGCGATCCGGAAGTGTTCTGGGTGCGGCCGGAGACGCGTGGCATCATCCCGCTGGACAGGTTTCATACACCGCGCAGCCTGAAGAAGACGATCCGCAGACACCCCTTCGACATCCGCTATGATTTCGATTTCGAGGCGACAATCGACGGCTGCGCCGAGAGACGCGAGGAGCGCCGCTCGACCTGGATCAACGCGCCGATCCGCGAGGCTTACGTCGAACTCTATCGCCTCGGCCATTGCCATTCGGTCGAGGCCTGGCGCGAGGATCGGCTGGTCGGGGGCCTTTACGGCGTCTCGCTGGGGCGCGTCTTCTTCGGCGAAAGTATGTTCGCCAGGGAAACGGACGCCTCCAAGACCTGTCTTTATCACCTGGTCGAGCGCTTGAAGGCGCGCGGTTTCGCGCTGCTCGACACCCAGTTCACCACCGAGCACCTCAAGCGCTTCGGCGCCGTCGACGTGCCGCGCGGCCAGTACGAGAAGATGCTGGCCGAGGCCTTGAAGAGCGAAGCCATCTTCTCGCCATGAGGCCGTAGCGATCAGCCTTTTGCTGAAGCCTCTATCGGCGTTTGCGCATGGAACATCATCTTCCAGCCATTGGTTCGATGCACGTAGCCGGTGCTGACCAGCGCGTTGTAGATTTCGCCATTCTCGCGCGTCGCGTGCGCCTCGTAGGTCAGCATGACAATGTCGCTGCCGGGTTCGACCATGCCCTTTAGGTCGATGTCGAGATCGCGCCAGCGACGTGGCTTGCTGGCGGTTTTAGCCAGATCGGCATTGCTGATCGCATGCGCCATCTCCGGAAAGGCCACGAGGCATTCGGCATCGGCGTTGGCCGCATAGTAGGCCGCATCGCCGGTCCAGAATCCCCTTTCGAGGTCAAGCAATTCCTTCTTGCTGACCGTCATATGCTTGGTTGCTGACATCGCAAGATCCTCCATGCGCAACAGTGCGCAATCGCTCTTTTGCCAACGTGTGGCGAACGAAGCGGTTCCCCGATTCTGCTGTTGGATCAGTTGGCCTCGCCGCTATCCGGCTCGGTCGCAGCCGGAGCGGCGGCGGCCTTCGGCTTGGACGTATCGACCTGTGACGCACCGGTCTTGGCGGCCTCGGGCGGCGGCACGTCCGACTTCTGCTTGCAACCCTTCAGCCAGACGTCATAGACGGCGTGCTCGACGGCGTTGAGGCCGGGGCTCTCGGCGAACATCCAGCCGGTGAAGATGCGGCGGATCTTGCGGTCGAGCGTGATCTCATCGACCTCGACGAAGGAATCGGTCTTCGGCTCCTCCGTCTCCGGCCGCGAATAGCAGATGCGCGGCGTCACCTGCAAAGCGCCGAACTGCACCGTCTCGTCGATATAGACATCGAAGGTGATGATCCGGCCGGTGATTTTGTCGATGCCGGCGAACTCGGCGACCGGATTGGTGATGCGCTCGGCAGCCACCGGCGCCGCCGGCGTCTGCGCAGCGGCAACCGTCACCGTGCAGGCGGCGACAGCGGCTGTTGCCGCGGCCGCGGCGCCCAACGAGATTCGGCTGAAGATGCTCATGCGGGATACCGGTGGTTGCGCCCGGAGTGATTCTTGCTCGCCCAAGGCTAGTCGCCGTTTTCAGATCAGCAAGCAGCTAAACGTCAATTGTGGCGACAAAGGACCGATCAGCACCTCGGCCGCCGATTACGAGCCGGGCGTCCAGGCGTCGTAGTCGCCGGTCACTTGCGGGCGGTGCTGGTTGGTCAGCACCGAGCCCTGCGGACGGTAGGCCGCAGGGCTGCCGGTGAGATTCGGCAAATGCGGCTTCTGCCATTCGCGCGGACGATAGTCGTCGCTCGGCGGCGCCACATCGACGCGATGATGAATCCAGCCGTGCCAGCCCGGCGGGATCTTCGAGGCTTCCGAATAGTCCCGGTAGATGACCCAGCGACGGGTGCGGCCTTCTGAATCGATGCCGCCCTCGTAATAGACGTTGCCGGCTTCGTCCTGGCCGACCTTCCTGCCGTGGCGCCATGTGTGGAACCGCGTTCCCAGCGTCTGGCTGTTCCACCAGGTGAAAAACTGCGTAAGGAAAGCTTTCATCCAAGTCCTCGCGGCGGCAGCGGCTGCGCCTTTCTCCTGCTTATGGCGTCACGCAATCGCGAAGGCAAGGGTTTTGCCGTGGGGCGCAATGTAAATGGTTCGTGCGCTAAATCGATACAGCCGCGCGGATAGCGGCAGCCCTGCTTGCCAAGCAGTTCCTGTCTTTCTAAAGCTCTGCTCGCCCGGCAACGGGCGCCTGGCCTGGTGCCCGGCCAAGGGAGGTGAAGATTCAAGACCTGTCCGCCAGTGGCCGGATCAGCGCCGACGCCATTCGCCGCCGCAAGGGCGGCGTGCCGATCGTCTGCCTGACCGCCTATACCTATCCTGTCGCCCGATTGCTCGATCCCCACGTCGACCTGCTTCTGGTCGGCGACAGTGTCGCCATGGTGCTGCACGGCCACAAGACCACGCTTGGCGCATCCCTGGAGATGATGATCGCGCACGGTCAGGCGGTGATGCGCGGCTCCGACAGGGCTTGCGTGGTCGTCGACATGCCTGCCGGCAGCTATGAGACGTCGGTGGCTGAGGCCGTCGCCTCGGCGCGGCGCATTGTCGAGGAGACGGGCTGCCAGGCGGTCAAGCTCGAGGGCGGCGTCGACATGGTCGGGCAGATCGCCGCGATCGTGGCCGGCGGCATCCCGGTCATGGGCCATATCGGCCTGCAGCCGCAATCGGTGGAAAAGGACGGCGGCTACAAGATCAAGGGCCGGACCGAAGACAATGTGGCCGCCCTGTTCCGCGACGCCGAAGCGGTGGAAAAGGCCGGCGCCTTTTCCGTGGTCATCGAGGGCACCGTCGAGAGCGTCGCGGCTGATCTTACCCGCGCCATCGCCATCCCCACCATCGGCATTGGCGCCAGCCGCGATTGCGACGGCCAAATCCTGGTCATCGACGACATGGTCGGCCTGACCGTCGACCGCGTACCGAAATTCGTCAAGGAATATGCCAGCCTGCGCGATGTCGTCTCGGACGCTGCCGCCCGCTACGCGGCGGAGGTGCGCGACCGCGCGTTTCCCGGCCCGGACCACGTCTTTGCCGCCACACCCGATAAGGACAAGGTATGAGTCGACCGATCGTCGCCGAAACGGTTCCCGCCCTTCGCGCGCAAATCCGCGACTGGCGGCGCGAGGGCCTCGGCATCGCCATGGTGCCGACCATGGGCGCGCTGCATGACGGCCATATCTCGCTGGTCAGGATGGCGCTCGAAAAGGCCGAGCGCTGCGTCGTCTCGATCTTCGTCAATCCGGCGCAGTTCGCCCCGACCGAGGATCTCGACAAATATCCGCGCCAGCTTGCCCGCGACCTCGAACGGCTGGCCGAAGCCGGCGCGCATCTCGTCTTCACGCCAGGCGTCGCGGAGATGTACCCGGCCGGCTTCGCCACCAGGATTTCGGTCGGCGGCCCCTCCTCCGGCCTGGAATCGGATTTCAGGCCTAGCTTCTTCGACGGTGTCGCCACCGTCGTGGCCAAGCTCTTCCTGCAGGCGGCTCCCGACTATGCGATCTTCGGCGAGAAGGACTATCAGCAGCTTTGCGTCGTCAGGCAGCTTTGCCGCGACCTCGACCTGCCCGTCGCCATCGTCGGCGCACCCACCGTGCGCGATGCGGATGGCCTCGCCATGTCCTCGCGCAACGCCTATCTCGGCGAGAAGGAACTTGCGGTCGCTCGCAAGCTGAATGTCGTTTTGCGCCGGACTGCGGCCGCGCTCGCCGCGGGTGCCGACGAAGCCGATGCGGCCCACGCGGCTCGGCAAGCGCTTGTCGAGGCAGGCTTCCGGAAGGTGGACTATGTCGCGGCGCGTGAAAGCCTGACGCTCGCCCCCTGGCGGCGCGACCGCGACGGCCGCGTGCTCGCGGCCGTCTGGCTCGGCACGACCAGGCTGATCGACAATGTGGAGATT
>NZ_RZOJ01000178.1:0-11226 GCF_003998845.1 Mesorhizobium sp. M4A.F.Ca.ET.022.05.2.1
GATCAGCGTGCAGTCGGGATCGTAGCAATGGATGCCGTCGGCGGCGCTTGTCCAGATTCGGCCGGCCTCGTCGAGACGGAACCCGTCGAACAGCCCGGCCGTGCAGTCGGCGAAGACCTTGCCGCCCGAAACCTTCTTGCCACCCTTGCCGACGTTGAAGACGCGGATATGCGCCGGGTTCTTGGCGCCATGCGTGCGGCCGGTATCGGCGACATAAAGCAGGCTTTCGTCGAGCGAGAAGGCAAGCCCGTTGGGTCTCACCATGTCGGTGATGACGGCATCGATCTCCCCCGTGCCGGGATCGACCCGGTAGACGTTGCAGGCGCCGATCTCGCTTTCTGCGTGATTGCCCTCATAGTCGGTGTCGATGCCGTAGGCCGGATCGGTGAACCAGATCGAGCCGTCGGACTTCACCACCGCGTCGTTCGGCGAGTTGAGCCGCTTGCCGCGCCAATTGTCGGCGATGGTGATGACCGAGCCGTCATGCTCGGTGCGGCTGACGCGGCGGCCCGAATGCTCGCACGTGACCAGCCGGCCCTGCCGGTCGACGGTGTTGCCGTTGGGATTGCCGGACGGCTGGCGGAACACGCTGACACTGCCGTCGGTCTCGTCATAGCGCAGCATTCGGTTGTTGGGGATGTCGGACCAGACGAGGTAGCGGCCGGCGGCGAACCAGGCCGGACCTTCCGCCCAGCGGCAGCCGGTGAACAGCTTCTCCACCCGCTCGTTGCTGTTGACCAGCCGCGAAAAACGTGGATCGAGAACTTCGTAATCGGCGGCCGTCATGCTTTTCCTCCGGGCATTTCAGAATGCGCGGATCAAGCCAGTCCGCTAGCCAGAAGGCAATGTGCGAATACGCAGTTGCAATACAAAAAGGGCGAGAGTTGGCGTATGGCTTGTGGCCCGGCGACCAGCCCCGCGGAATTGACGTCGCATTAACCGGCTATGCGCCCAGCGCAATGGTGCATTGCAACATCTTCTTTTTGCAACGCACCAATCCTATGTCATGCTCCGTATCGATCAAGGGAGGAACAATTCGCCGCGGCAACGCGGCACGAAAGGAACCTCTGCCATGATCTTCGACAACCTCGTCACCCGCGCTCGCACCAACATCGCCAAGCGCCGCCAGTACAACCGCCTCGTCGCCGAAATCGACAGCTTCTCCAGCCGCGATCTGGCCGACATGCGCGCCGACCGCTCCGAGATGCTCTACCAGATCCACAAGCAGATCTACGGCTGAGCTTTTCGGCCCAACCAGCTCCGCGCTGTCAGGCGCGTTGAGATTCAGGTCAGGCCGAGTCGAGAATGCTGGATTCCGAGAACCGGAGCGGAGCGTACTTAGGTACGTAAGCACCGGAAGCGCAGGAAGCCGCCGTTCGCAGGCCGGCATCACCTGGATATCAATGCGCCGCCAGCGCCTTTTCGATCTGCGGCAACAGCAGCGTCTCCGCCGACTCGGCGGTAATCGGCCCGACATGCTTGTAGGCGATCTTGCCGTCCTTGCCGACGACGAAAGTTTCCGGCACGCCGTAGACGCCCCAATCGATAGCCGCCCGCCCGGCCTCGTCGACACCGATCGCCTGGTAGGGATTGCCGACCTCGCCAAGGAAGCGCCGGGCGTTCTCCGGCTCATCCTTGTAGTTCAGCGCCGCCAGCACAAAACGCTTGTCCTTCGACAAAGCGAGCAGCACCGGATGCTCGTCGCGACACGGCGCGCACCATGAGGCGAAGACATTGACCAGCGTGACCTTGCCGGCGAACGACTTCGAATCGAGCCCCGGCAGCGTGCTGCCTTGCAGCGGTGGCAGATTGGTCTGCGGCGCCGGCAGGCCGATCAGCGCCGACGGCACTTCCGACACGTCGCGGCCGGACAGGAGCTGCGACAGGAACAGCCCGGCCAGCCCCAGGAAGATCAGCAGCGGCAGCAGGACGAACAGGCGGCGCGCGCGCGGCGCCGGCGTTCCGGTTTCCGTGCTCTCAGTCATGATTTCGCGCCCTTGTCCTTGAGGGCCTCGCTCTTGTCGGAGCGCCGCCGCACGCCGGCGGCTTCGAGCTCGGCGAGATCGCGCTTGCGCCCGCGCTGGTCGATCAGGATCCATGCGACCAGCCCCGCCAGCACCAGCGCCGTAATGGCATAGGCAGCCGTGACATAGAGCGCATGCGCACTCATGCCCGCCGCTCCGCGCGGACGCGGCATTCCGGCCCGGCCATTTTGCCCTGCTTGTTCATGCCTTCCCTTAGCCTCGCCGTTCCGGCTTCGCAATTGGCCGCGGCGCCGCAGCCCGTATCGCTCAGTCCGTCCCATGGCGCAGCGCTAGCGCCGCCGCCGCCGGCCCGAGCACGGCAAGAAACAGCGTCAGCGCGGCAAGAATGAGGAAGGGCTGCAGGAACGGCGCCGGGTCGGCCACCGCGCCATAGCTTGCCGAGACGCCGAAGATCAGCACCGGAATGGTGAGCGGCAGCACCAGCACCGAGATCAGCAGCCCGCCGCGCGGCAGTGCCACCGCGACCGCGGCGCCGGCCGCCCCGATCAAGGTGATGGCCGGCGTGCCGACGAGAAGCGTCAGCGCGGTGGCGCCGATGCCGGCCGGCTCCATGTTCATGAACAGCCCAAGCAGCGGTGCGGCGACCACCAGCGGCAGCACGCTGCCCGCCCAGTGCGCCAGGCATTTCACCAGCACCGTCAGCGCCAGCATGTGGCGGTCGTGGCCGAGCACCAGAAGATCGAGCGAGCCGTCCTCGCGGTCGGCCTGGAACAGCCGGTCGAGGCCAAGCAGGCAGGCGAGCAAGGCCGCGATCCACAGGATCGCCGGGCCGATACGGGCAAGCAGGTTGAGGTCCGGCCCGACGCCGAACGGGATGGTGGCGATGACGGCGAGGAAGAAGATGACCCCGGTGAGCGCGCCGCCGCCGGCACGGATCGAGAGGCGGATATCGCGCAGGAAGAGGGACCCCATTATGGTGCGGTCCCCTGGTTAGGTGTGCGTTCCTTCGCGCCCCCCTCTGGCCTGCCGGCCATCTCCCCCACGAGGGGGGAGATCAGACGTCGCCGGCGATTTCGCCAATCACCAACATTGAAAAGATGAGCGGGGCGCCGGAGCTGCCAGTCTCCCCCCAAGTGGGGGAGATGGCCGGCAGGCCAGAGGGGGGCGCCGTAGAGCACCGACATCAACCGGCCACCCTCATTTGCAGCTCGCGCGCCCCTTCCAGCCCAAGCGGCAGATGCGTCGCCGCCACGATGATCCCCCCATCCGCCAGATGCACCCGCATCAGTCCGCCAAACCTCTCCTCCGACGCCTTGTCCAACCCCGCCGTCGGCTCGTCGAGCAGCCAGATCGGCCGGTGGCTGACCAGGAGTTTTGCGATCGAGGCGCGCCGCCTTTGCCCGGTCGACAAATAGCCAAACGGCAGATGGCCGATGCCGCCGAGCCCGACGGTCTCCAGCGCCTCGTCCACGCTAAACGCCGGCTCACCGGAAAAGTCGCGCCAGAAGCGCAGATTCTCCGCCACGCTCAATGCCGTCTTCATCGCGTTGAGATGACCGAGATAGTGGCAGGCCGAGGCGACCGTGGGGAAGGCCTCGCCACCGCCTTCGACCCGGACCTGCCCTTCAGCAGTCCGCAGCAGTCCGGCGATGACCCTCAGCAGCGTCGACTTGCCGGCGCCGTTCGGGCCGGTGACGACCAGTGCCTCGCCCTTCTCGAGCGCAAAGCCGATGCCGGAAAAGACCGTCTCGCCGCCGCGCTCGCCGCCCAGATTTTCGGCGATCAGCCGCATCATTGCCCGTTCCGAAAGCACCGTTTCGCGGCCGTCGCCGCATCGCACAAATTTGCCTTTCGACTGTCTAGAACTATTCCAGGAAATTCTCTATATGCGGATCATCCGTGCCAGCGGTCGGCGCGGGAACAGAATTGGCGCCGAACCAGCGCACGCGCCGCCTTGAACGGCTCGGGTTGCTTGGGAGCGGACAGCGGAAATGGCCGTACCCGCACCTTTGCGCGTGATTGCATGCCATCGGCGTCCGTTCCCTTTCAGGCTGAACAGACAAGGACGGATCGCACGTGTCAAAATCCCTCGACAGTTTCAAATGCCGCCGCACCCTGACCGCGGGTGGCGCTGACTATGTCTATTTCGACCTTACCGAGGCCGAGAAGAACGGCCTCGCCGGCATTGCCCGGCTGCCCTATTCGATGAAGGTGCTGCTGGAGAATCTTCTGCGCAACGAGGACGGCCGCTCCGTCACCAAGGAGAGCATCCAGGCGGTAGCCGGCTGGCTGACCGACAAGGGCACCGCCGGCGTCGAGATCGCTTACCGTCCGGCCCGCGTTTTGATGCAGGATTTTACCGGCGTTCCGGCGGTGGTCGATTTGGCCGCCATGCGCGACGGCATCAAGGCGCTCGGCGGCGATCCGGAAAAAATCAACCCGCTGGTGCCGGTCGACCTCGTCATCGACCACTCCGTCATCGTCGACGAGTTCGGCACGCCGATGGCCTTCGCCCGCAATGTCGAGCTCGAGTATGAGCGCAACGAGGAGCGCTACAAGTTCCTGAAATGGGGCCAGCAGGCCTTCCGCAACTTCCGCGTCGTGCCGCCCGGCACCGGCATCTGCCACCAGGTCAACCTCGAATATCTTGGCCAGGTCGTCTGGACGAACAGCGAGGACGGCGAGACCACCGCCTATCCCGACACCTGCGTCGGTACCGATTCGCACACCACCATGATCAACGGCCTCGGCGTGCTCGGCTGGGGCGTCGGCGGCATCGAGGCCGAGGCGGCGATGCTTGGCCAGCCGGTTTCCATGCTCCTGCCCGAGGTCATCGGCTTCCGCCTCACCGGCAAGCTCAAGGAAGGCGTCACCGCCACCGACCTCGTGCTCACCGTCACCCAGATGCTGCGCAAGAAGGGCGTTGTCGGCAAGTTCGTCGAGTTCTTCGGCCCCGGCCTATCCAACATGACACTGGCCGACCGCGCCACCATCGGCAACATGGCGCCGGAATATGGCGCCACTTGCGGCTTCTTCCCGGTCGACAGCGAGACCATCCGGTATCTCACGATGTCCGGCCGCGAGGAAAGCCGCATCGCGCTGGTCGAGGCCTATTCGAAGGCGCAGGGCATGTGGCGCGACGCCGGCTCCGCCGACCCGGTCTTCACCGACCTGCTCGAGCTCGATCTCGGCGACGTCGTGCCGTCGATGGCAGGCCCGAAGCGCCCTGAGGGCCGCGTCGCGCTGGAAGGCATTCCGGCCGGCTTCGCCAAGGCGATGGAGACCGAGTACAAGAAGGCCGCCGAGATCTCCAAGCGCTACGCGGTCGAAGGGACCGATCACGATCTCGGCCATGGCGACGTCGTCATCGCCGCCATCACCTCGTGCACCAACACCTCGAACCCGAGCGTGCTGATCGGCGCCGGGCTGCTCGCCCGCAACGCCAACCGCGTCGGCCTGAAGCAGAAGCCGTGGGTGAAGACCTCGCTGGCGCCAGGCAGCCAGGTGGTCGCCGAATACCTGGAAAAATCCGGCCTGCAGAAGGAGCTCGACCAGATCGGCTTCAACCTGGTTGGCTTCGGCTGCACCACCTGCATCGGCAATTCCGGCCCGCTGCCGGCGCCGATCTCCAAGACAATCAATGACAAAGGCTTGATTGCTGCCGCGGTCTTGTCCGGCAACCGCAACTTCGAGGGCCGCGTCTCGCCGGACGTGCAGGCGAACTATCTCGCGTCGCCGCCGCTGGTCGTCGCCCATGCGCTGGCCGGCACGGTGACCAAGGACCTGACCACCGAGCCGCTCGGCGAAGGCAGCGACGGCAAACCGGTCTACCTCAAGGACATCTGGCCGAGCGCGGCCGAGATCCAGGAGTTCATCGAGAAGAACGTCACGCGCGAGCTGTTCGCCCGCAAATATGCCGACGTCTTCAAGGGCGACGAATACTGGCAGAAGGTCAAGGCGCCGGAAGGCCAGACCTATGCCTGGGACGACAGCTCGACCTATGTGCAGAACCCGCCCTACTTCGCCGGCATGACCTCGGGCTTCGGCAAGATCGGCGACATCAAGGGCGCGCGCGTGCTCGGCCTCTTCGGGGACAAGATCACCACCGACCACATCTCGCCGGCGGGCTCGATCAAGGCCGCCTCGCCGGCCGGCAAGTACCTGACCGAACATGGCGTCGGCGTCGCCGACTTCAACCAGTACGGCACGCGGCGCGGCAACCATGAGGTGATGATGCGCGGCACCTTCGCCAACATCCGCATCCGCAACCACATGCTGGGCGAGAACGGCCGCGAGGGCGGCTACACCATCCACTACCCCTCGAAGGAGGAGATGTCGATCTACGACGCCGCGATGGAGTACAAGAAGGAAGGCGTGCCGCTGGTCATCTTCGCCGGCGTCGAATACGGCAACGGCTCGTCGCGCGACTGGGCGGCCAAGGGAACGAACCTCCTTGGTGTCCGCGCGGTCATCGCTCAGTCCTTCGAGCGCATCCACCGCTCGAACCTGGTCGGCATGGGCGTCATCCCCTTCGTCTTCGAGGACGGCACCTCTTGGGCTTCCCTCAACCTCAAGGGTGACGAGCTCGTCGAGATTGACGGGCTGGACGCCATCAAGCCGCGCCAGAAGATGGCCGCCAAGGTCACCTATGGCGATGGCACGGTGAAGAACGTGCCGATCATCTGCCGCATCGATACGCTGGATGAGCTCGACTACTTCAAGAACGGCGGCATCCTGCAATACGTGCTGCGCGATCTGGCAGCATAGTGAAAGGCAGTACGGGAGTAGGGGAATAGGGCAGAAGGTTAGGCCGTTTGCCCCAGCTTCACCCTATTCCCTGCTTCATTGCTGCCGCACTCCCCTATTCCCCTGCCCTTCGGGGCGCCCTGACGCGCCACCGCCGCCAGCAGCACGCCCAACATCAGCCCGTTGAGGATGTGCCACAGGAAATGCGTGCCGAGCGGAAAGCTGGCGCAAACCAGTGGATCAGCCATCCGGCAGCCGACCGAGACGACGAACATCGCCGCAGCCACCAGGATATAGCGGCCGGCGCCGCTGCCGCTGGCCGCCGTCCATACGCCAAAGACGGCAAGCGCCAGGAACGGCGGCAGGTAGCCGGTCGTGCCGTTCGAGGCCTGCCGCAGCCAGTCCGGCACCGCATAGGTCAACAGGCCGGCGGCGGCATAGAAGACGACGAAGGCGGCGATCGCCTTGCCCCACTCCAGACCGAGAAACCGGCGCAGGTTGAACAGCGTGAAAGCCAGCGTGAAGCCGGCGATGGGCAGCACGTCGGCCCAGATCGTGAACTTGACGGCGAAGGTGTGGAACAGCGTCGAGCCGATCCCGATCGCCACCACCCACCAGGCCAGAATCGCGGCGAACGTTCCGGTCCCATGCCGCCGCACTTCCCGCACGCCCCACAATCCAGCGGCAATAAAGGCAAGATTGGTCAAAGCATTGGCCGGCTCGGCCCAAAGTTCCGGCCCGGTCCGCTCGCAGTAAAGGTCGACGGGCGCCAAGAGAGTCTGCCACATGACGATGATGCGCCCTCCGAATCGAACCGCGGCGTGAAGTGCAGGCACCCTTCCTATTGCGGCCCTGCGCGTGCTTGCAACGGTGAAAATTTCACCGCAACGTGACTTCCCGTTGACTGGCGCTTCTGCCACATATTTTGGCAATCAGAACAAGGCCGGCGTCACCGGCGGGAATCGGAACGGCCATGGCATTTGCAAAACCCTCGCGGCTCGCGGCACTCGCGCTGGCGCTGTCGGCATGTGCCGGCACGGCGCTGGCAGGCGAGCTCGAAAAGCCCCAGGCCGACAAACCGCTAGGCGTGGTCGAGCTTTTCACCAGCCAGGGCTGCAGCTCCTGCCCGCCTGCCGATGAGTTCTTTGCCGAGCTTGCCGGCAAGCAGGACATCGTCGCGCTCGCCTATCACGTCAACTACTGGGACTATCTCGGCTGGCAGGACACGCTGAGCAGCAAGGAAAACACCGACCGGCAGTATGACTATATGCGTGCCTTCGGCAGCCGCTCTGTCTACACGCCGCAAGCCGTGATCAACGGCCGCAGCCACGTCAACGGCGCCAGCCGCAAGGAAGTCGACGGCACGCTGGTGCGCCTCGACCGAACCGGCGAGGGCATGCGCGTCGGCGTGACGGTCAGCCACACCAGCGACCGCGTCATGATCGATGCCGGCGACGCCGGCAACGGCCCGAGCGACGCCCACGTGGTGATCGTCTATTTCGAACCGCCGCAAACGATCAAGATCGGCCAGGGCGAGAACAGCGGGCGTCGCCTGACCTATTGGAACGCTGTCTCCGACATCCAGATCGCCGGCATGTGGCACGGCAAGGCGCAGCGCTACGAATTGCCGATGACCGAGATTTCCAAGAAGGCCGGCTGCGCGGTGCTGCTGCAGTCGGTCGGTAAGGATGGCATGCCCGGCCCGATCCTCGGCGCTGCGTTTATTCGCAAGCCCGACCGCCTTTGACCCCAGCCTTCGAGCAATAAAAAACCGGCGTCAGCTTGCTTCTGACGCCGGTCATTTAGGTTTTGGGATCGTCGCACCCGATTTTCCAACGGAAAACCGAGGTTGGTTCGATCCGACGCAGACCCGTGGGCGGGGGGCTTGGGGTTTACGAGCCGGTGCCGGACCGAACCGTCTCAGGCAACGCCGGTAAACTCGTCGGACATTGGGGCATGAGCGCGGATAAATTGTGGCGACAATGTGTCAGAGCATCACCAATTCCAACACGCGGTTCGCAAACGTGACTGGACGTTCCGGAAACAGCGCGGCTCCGGCATGCTTAGCCGGGTCTTGCAATTCCACGGCGAACGGGCCAACTTCTGAGGGCGAAGATTCATTCGAAGGATCGAGGCATGACCGATCGCGGTGGCAGTGGGACGGAGGATGGGGACGCATCCGCAATATTGATCCCGCTGCATGAGGCCCGACGCGAGCGCCTCGACCAGCCGGTGCGCTTCGACCGGCGAGAACTCGACCAGATCCTCAGGCTCTACGGACGCATGGTCGCCGCCAATGAATGGCGCGACTATGCCATTGACCATCTCTCCGACCGGGCCGTCTTTTCCGTCTTCCGCCGCGCCAGCGAGGTGCCGCTGTTCCAGATCGTCAAGGACCCGAAGCTGGCGCGCCGCCAGGGCGCATTCTCTGTCATCGCCGCCGGCGGCCGTATCCTGAAGCGCGGCCAGGAGCTCGGCCGCGTGCTCGGCGTCTTCGATCCCAAGCTGAAGGTTATCGAGGCCTGAGCTGGGAAGTCGAAGAGGGACTGGAGAACTGAGGAACTGAGGAACTGAGGAACTGAAGAATTAGGGAAGAAGGCACTCAGCGCCTGATGTAACCGCCGCCTTCCTTTTGTTCTTCAATTCTTCAGTTCTCCAATTCCCCGGTTCCTCAGTTCCCCCTTAGTCCATCACGGAACCTCCGCTCCGGCCACGAATCCGGATCCGGCGCAAGTCCTGCCCCGCCATTCAGCGACAGTTGCATGAAGACCGTGTCCAGCCAGCGTCCGTGCTTGTAGCCGGAGCCCTCGAGGCGGCCGGAATGGCGGAAGCCGAGCTTCTCGTGCAGCCGCACGGAGGCGCTGTCGGCGTGGCCGTCGCCGATGACGGCGATAATCTGACGAAAGCCCGCCGCCTCGGCCGCCTCGATCAGCCCTTGCATCAGCAGACGCCCGACACCCTGACCCTTGGCCTCGGGCGCGACATAGACCGAATCCTCGACGACGAAACGATAGGCAGGGCGTGGCCGGAACGGGCCGGCATAGGCATAGCCGAGCACGACGCCATCCCTTTCAGCCACCAGATAGGGGAAGCCGCCCGCCGCCAGGCTGTCGAATCGGCTGCCCATCTCGGCGCGGCTGGGCGGCTCCAGCTCATAGCTCGCGGTGCCATGCGTCACTGCATCGGCGTAAATTTCCGTGATTCGGTCGAGGTTTGCCGTCGTTGCGGCTCTGATCGTGATGCTGCTCATAATTTATGCAAACTGCTCATCTGCCTCCCATAACAGCAAAGGCTCGGACAAAAGAAAAGGGCGGCCGTTGGGCCGCCCTTCGTGAACTCAGTGGTCCAGTGCCGATCAGCGGCGGTCGCCCATGAACTGCAGCAGGAACATGAACAGGTTGATGAAGTCGAGATAAAGCGTCAGCGCGCCCATGATGGCCTTGCGGCCGGCGACGTCGGTGGCGTCGCCCTCGAAATACATCTCCTTGATCTTCTGCGTATCATAGGCGGTCAGGCCGGCGAAGATCAGCACGCCGATCGCCGAAACCGCGAACGACAGCGCCGAGGACTGCAGGAAGATATTGATCACCATGGCGACGATCAGGCCGAACAGCCCCATGATCAGGAACGAGCCGACTGCGGTCAGGTCGCGCTTGGTCGTATAGCCATAGAGCGACAGGGCGCCGAAGGCGGCGGCCGTGGCGAAGAAGGTCTGCGAGATGCTGGCCGTCGTGTAGACCAAAAAGATCGACGACAGCGACAGGCCGACGAGACCGGCATAGACCCAGAACGTGGTCTGCGCCGCCGAAACGCTCATCGACTGGACGCGGAACGACAGGAACAGCACGGCGGCGAGCGGGGCGAGAATGACCAGCCAGCGCAGCGGCGAGCCGAAGATGGCATAGCCGAACGAGGTCAGCATCTCGCCGCTCGGCAGCGTGGCGACCGCCGAGGCCGGGTCCGTGGTGGTGGCCAGCATGATCGTGCCGATAGCGGCAAGGCCTGTGATGAGCAGGCCAAGCCCCATCAGATTGTAGACCTTGATCATATAGGCGCGCAGGCCCTGGTCGATGTCGGCATCGACACGGGCGCCGGGCACGGCGCGCGTCTGGTAGTTGCGAATGGGATCAGCCATTGGAATTCCTCTGTTGCTTCTGCCCCGTCCGGTGTCAGGCCATTTCGGGCCCAGGCGCCGCTGGCAGGGGCTCCAGCATGCCTGCGCGGAATATGATGGTTCTTCGCGTCAAGGACAAGACCGTAACCGGCTGTAACGGTTCGTGAGAGGGCAAAAAGCTGCTTTGCCGGCCTTTATGCGGTCATTCTTACCAAGATTTAATCCGAGTCGGGCGGTGTCAGCGCGGCAAATCAGAGATTGCGCAGCACCGGCGCCGCCTTGTGGCCTAGCACCCGCCAGGTTCCGGCAAGGCCGATGCCGACCGTGACGAGCAGCGCAAACAGGATCGTCGCCACCGCCACTTCCGGCATGAAATGCGAT
>NZ_RZOJ01000179.1:0-11204 GCF_003998845.1 Mesorhizobium sp. M4A.F.Ca.ET.022.05.2.1
CGTCTGGTATGCGCTGCAGGCGCAGGACGGCGTCGGCGCGATCAGGATCGGCCAGTGGACGGCCTTTCCCGAGATCGGCACGCAAGGCGCCGACCCTTATTCGAAAGCGCGCGTGGCGCGCGAGGGCGTGCTGGCGCTCGGCAAGGCCGAGGGGCTATCCTTCATCGCCGAGCGCGATGCCGGCGGCGAACCCCTGAAGCGCGAATGCGCCTATACGATCGAAGGCGGATTCCCCACCGCCCGCTTCTGGACGCTTTATGCCGCCGATCGGTCGCTCGGCGTGGTCGACACAGGCAAGGCGAGGCTGGCCGCGCTCCAGTCCTACCAGGTGCTGCGCCAGCCCGACAATTCGGTGGCCATCGCCGTCGGCAACCGCCCCGCTCCCGGCAACTGGCTGCTGACCGACGGCTTCGGCAAGATGTATTTCGTGCTCACCTTCTACGACACCCCGATCGCCAGCAGCACCGGCCTTTCCGACGTGACGCTGCCCGGCATCGTGAAAGTGGGCTGCAATGCGTAGGCTCTTCCACGCCATGCTGCTCGGCCTGATCGGCGCCGGCATCGTCCACATCATCGTTTTGATGCTGGTGCCGGAATTTTCCGAGCGCGATGCCTGGTCGCGGCTGGCGATGGCCTCGGACCTATACCGGATGACCAGGCTCGACGCCGAGGCCGGCGGCGCGCCGGTGGTGAAATCGGTCGATCCGCTATTCTACGCGGCGGCATGCCGCTTCGACCTCGCCGAAGGCATGGTGCGCATCAAGGCACCGGGCCACGTGCCGTTCTGGTCGGTGTCGGTCTATGACCGCAACGGCCACAATTTCTATTCCTTCAACGATCACACCGCGACCGGCGGCGTGCTCGACACAGTGGTGCTGACGCCGGCGCAGATGATTGATGTGCGCCGGGAACTTCCGGAGGAGCTGCAGGGTGCGATCTTCGTTGAGGCGCCGATCGAGGAAGGCATCTTCGTCATCCGTGCCTTCGTGCCGGACGACAGCTGGAAACCGATCGTGTCACGGTTCCTGGAGCAGAGTTCCTGCGAGCTGCAGGATTACTGACCAGGCAGCGCACGCGGATTCTAATTCTTGGAAGGTCCTTTGCGCGCCCGAACGGACGCGCGGCGCTCTATCTTTTTATTGGCACAATTCGGAACGGAAAACCGTTTCACACTTTTCCTGGAATTGGTCTAGTGATGCGGAACAGGCGTCCGCGGCGGCTCGTTCGGATCGGCCGGACGCGACTGGCCGGTCAGCGGCGGCTGTTCATAGCGGACGCCGGGGAAGATGATCACCGCCGCCGGTGTGCCGGTGTCCCGAGCTGCTCGATTTACGGGTGCCGGTCGCGGCACGAAAGACAGTACCATGCCCATGGTTCGCGTATTCCTCTCGGTTGCCCCGGAGCACAACGCAACGCCTCCAAATATGATTAAGGCGGGCAGAGGGTTAACGGAGCGCTAACGGATCGCCGCTAATTTGAACTTTGTTTCTGATGCACGCGAAACCGGCACGGTTCGGTCGAGCGTCGCCAGGGTTGTGTCGAGTGTCGGGCGTATCTTCCGTGTCATCTTCGGATTTCAGGCAAATCGCTGTTCGGACAGAGGCGGGAAAGGCCGAAAGGCTGTTCCGCGCCTCGGTGTCTGCCTTCTGCTCGCTCACCCGTCCCTCGCGCCGCGAGATCAGCCAGCTCGAGGACCTGACGCTGCCGCTGTTCGACGAGGTGTCGGTCGAATCGCGTCGCTACGTTGCCGCCGCGCTGTCCGAATGCGAATACGCGCCCCCCGCCCTGGTGCGGCGGCTGGCGGAAGAGCCGGTCGACATCGCGGCGCCGCTGCTCACCCGCTCGCGGGCGCTTAGTGACATCGACCTTATCGCGCTGATCGGCCGCCACGGCCTGCCGCATGCTCGCGCCATCGCCCGCCGCAAAGCTTTGAACCCGACCATCGCGGACCTGATCAAGGCGCTGGAAAAGCCGACGCTGGTCAGGCTGCGGCCGCCGCAGCCCATCGTCCAGGCATTGCCCGCGAAGGCCGACCCGGCACCCGTCGGGTCAGAAGCACCGATAGTCAAGGACGAACCCGCCCTTCCCGCCAGCGCGGACATGCATGAGACGCCCGGCATTGCCGCCGCAAATGCCAGGCGCCGGCTGCGCGCGATGATGCGCCCCGAAGCGGGAACCGAGAGCGTCAATCCGTTTATCGCCCCGTCGACCTTCACCAAGTTGCGTGAGACGGCGCTGACCGGCAACGCCGCCTTCTTCCAGACGGCGCTGGCGGACGCGCTCGATATCGATTTCCAGACGGCGCGGGCGCTGACCGAACAGGCAGGCTATGCTGCGTTGCTTGCCGCGTTGCGCTCGCTCGACCTCAACGAGGACCGGGCCTTCCTGATCGCCGTCGCCGTCTATCCCAGAGAGTTTCCGCACCCGCAGGCGATCCGCCTGTTCCTCGACCGCTACCGCCTGCTGCACCGCGACGCCGCACTCGACAAGGTGCGCGCCTGGAAGGTTGAGACCCTGTCGCGGGCGATCCGCGGCAATGCGGGCGAGGTGGCGAATGCCGAGGAACGCCGAGCCTCGAACAGCGACGACTCCGCCGCAAACCTCAAGGCGTCATGAGTCCGTCTTGACGGACAAAAGGTCCTCGACCGGAACGGCGCCGGCCTCGATCTCGACCACCCAGATGTCGGGATCGAATTTCTTCTCGCGCTCCAGCCTGGCGTCGAACGGTGCGGCATCGTCGCCGGTACCAAGCAGGCTGAAGAAGCGCTCGTCAGGCTTGGCCGAATCGTAGCTGGTCTGCGGCGCCGGCCCGAACAGGGCGACCGCGCCCAGCCGGCCGCGCGACAGCACGAAGACCGCGCCCGCCTCGGCCGCGCCGCGCTTCGCCACCGCGGCAAAACCGCCGGCGGCGAACACTCGGCGCAACAGGGCCGACACCCACAGATCGGTGGTCACGCGCATGGCAAGGCTCCGGACGGCATGCGCGGCTCCTTACAACATCGGCCCGTGATTGCGCCAGCTGTCGCCCGACGCTCAGTTGGTGAGGCCGATCTCGCGCATCTTGACGTACACGATCTCATCGGGCTCGCCGGTCTCAGGCAAGCCGAACAACGACTGGAACTCCTTGATCGCCGCCTTGGTGCGGGCGCCGACGACGCCGTCGAGCTGCATGTCGTTGTTGCCGAAGGCCTTCAACCCGGCCTGGATCTTGACAATGCGGGCGTCGGGCGCCTCGGCGGACACGTTGGCCGGCGCCGAGACTGGAATCGGTGCCGCCAAAGGCGCCGCTGCCGGAGCTGTGGCCCTGTCCACGGGCCTCGGCACGGGATGCGGAATGGCCGCCGTCGTCTGCTTGGCGCCGAGCTGGTCGAGCAGCATGGCGTCGATCTCGCCGGTGGCCGGCAGGCCGACCTTCTGCTGATAGGCCTGGATGGCCTTGCGGGTGTTGGGGCCGGAAATGCCGTCGACTGTCCCGGAATAGAAATCGAGATCTTTCAAAATGCCTTGGACCTGTTCGACGGTCGGATCGCTCTTGACCGGCGCAGGCCGCACGATGTTGATGGTGGTCTCGGGCTCTTCCGCACCAGCACGCGGAAAATCCTCGATGCTCCTGGTGGCGAAGAACGCGCCGGCGTGCGGGAAAGGCTGGTACCAGAGCGCGTTGGCCGAGACATAAAATAGCGTCACCAGGAAGGCGGTCGAACCGCCGACCAGCACCGGATTGCGCGAGATCATGCCGCCGAGTGCAATCGCGCCCTCCTCGAAGGCGCTGCTCTGGCGCTTGACCGCCCTAGGCTGTTTTGCGGAGCGAGCCATTCCTGTCCCCTTTCGCATGCCCCTTGGTCTTCAGCGCGGGTATCGCCAACACCCCATCGCTCTTGTCCGAACGACCTCTCGGTCCGTTCACCGGCAGGCTGATCGTCACCGTGGTGCCCTCACCCGGCATGCTCTCGATCGACATGGTGCCGTCATGCAGTGCCACAAGGCCCTTGACCAGCGACAGGCCGAGCCCGGTTCCCTCGAAGCGGCGCGTATAGTCGTTCTGGATCTGCATGAAGGGCTTGCCGAGATTGACGAAATCCTCCTCGGCGATGCCGATGCCGGTATCGCTGACCCAGAAATGCAGCCGCGAGCCGACCCGCTTGGCGCCCACCACGACCTTGCCGCCATCAGGTGTGAACTTGATGGCGTTGGAGACGAGGTTGATCAGTATCTGCTGAACGGCGCGGCGGTCGGCGTTGATCTCGCCCGCATCCGGCGCGATTTGCGCGGCAAGCCTGATATTCTTGGCCTCGGCCTGCAGCCGCATCATCGACTGGCACATATCGACCGCTTCAGCGAAGCGGAACGGCTCGGGCTCGGTCGCGTAGGCGCCGGCCTCGATCCGGGAAACGTCGAGGATCGAGGTGACGACGTTGAGGAGATGCTGGCCGGAGTCCCTCACCAGGCCGACATATTCCTTCTGGCGCGGATCGCCGAAGGGACCGAACATCTCATGCAGCAGCATGTCGGAGAAGCCGATGATGGCGTTGAGTGGCGTGCGAAGCTCGTGGCTGACCACGGCCAGGAAACGTCCTTTCGTCACCTCGGCCGCGGCCGCGGTCTCGTTAGCGGCGGCGAGCTTTTCGCGCAGGGCCGCGACATCGTCGTTTTCGCTGAGCAGGAGCATAAAGGTGTCCCGCTGCTCGCCCCGCATTAGCTGAAGACGAAACGGCCGGAAATTGTCGGCGGCGCCTGACCCATCGCGCGGCAGCCGGATGCGCAGGTCGACCCGGCGCATTGCGGCACCGTCGCGCATATCGGCGAGCGCGGAGAGATAGTCGACACGATCGGCGAGGTGGACGCGCTCGAACAGGCCGGTACCGAGAAGAAGCTCCGGCTGAAGTTTCAGGATGGCGCGCGCCTTGGCTGAAGCGTCCAGTACCTCGCCCTGCCGGCCCAACTGCAGCACGACGGCATCGATGATGTCCTCAAGCCGGTCGCGGGCGAGCGACACCGGCTGGGTGTTGCCAGGATCACGGAGCGAATTCAGACGCGGGACCAGGGTCAACGCCCAGGCCAGCGGCAACAGCCAGTGCCAGGCGGCGATCCCGGCCGAGCCGAGCGGCAACAGCGGGCCGGCGAAAAGCTGCAGCAGGACGGCGCCGAGCGCGGACAGCGCGCCCCACAGGGCGGCGCGTCGCGAGCCGCCGATCCACCAGGCTTCGAACGGGAGCGTAAGCGCAAGCAGCGCGACCGGCGAGGCAAGACCGCCGGCGGCGAAGATCGCGCCTGCAAGAGCAAGGCCGCCGAACAAGAGCGCCGCACGGCCGACGAGCGCCATCCGGCCGGATGCCGCAACCAGCAGCGCGGCGAACCAGCAAAGGCCGAAGGCGGCGAAGATCGCGGTCACCGTCACGGCGGCGCCAAGGCTCGAGGTGACCAGCGTCACCGCGGCGCCGGCGGCAAGGAAGGGGGCTGCCAGCATGACGCCGATGAAGCGGCGCTGGCGCAGGCGCTCGCCCACGCCCGTTATGGTCGGATGGACCATACGTTCGCAGCCGGCAGCCATCGCGCCAGGCAATTCAGCGTATCTGGCCGTAATCGAACTCAACGCACTCGCACCCGGTCGTGAACTGCCCTGCTTTTCGCAGGTCGCTTTTGCTTGCCCTGAGACTCGCATCCAGCGTTTAAGGAATGGATAAGGCTGACCCGGTCGACGCCCGGCCCACGGCAAATATTGAGACGCCGGCGCGGGAAAGCCCGGCGATCTCGCGCCATGGTAAACGGAGGGTTAGCCCCTGCAGGGGGAGGCGAGGTGCGCCAAACTTGACGACGACCGCATTTGATTTTCAAATCACCATTAAAAAACAAATAGTTATATGGTTATTGTAAAGTTAATGCAATCGATGAGATTTAAATGAAATCGATTGCAAAACCAATCCTTTCGAATTCGTTTAAAATTTGAGGTAAATTCGCTGCTTCCACGCAAGCCGTCCTTTGTGCGTGTGTGCCACGATCCAGCCCATAAAAGAGGTCATGCCGAAAGATGCATGATCCGGTCACGGACGAGAGGGCGTTGAGATGGGCTTTCTTATTAGAATGGCTTTCTGGTTTTCTCTGGTTCTTCTGGCGCTGCCGCTGAATGTCGGCACCGACGAGGCCGGACATGAGACCGTTGGGCCGATCCAGGCGCTGTTTGCGGCGCGCGAGGCGGTCGGCGACATAGCCGGCATCTGCGAGCGCAAGCCCGACGTGTGCGAGACCGGTAAATCCGCCATGCACACGATCGGCGCCCGCGCCAGGGAGACCGCCAAGATCGCCGCCGCCATGATGGAGGACGGCCAGGCCGGCGATAAGGCCAGCGACGGAGGGCTCGACACGTCCGTGGCCACAGGCAGCGTGGACGTCGTTCTGCCGGCGACCGTCAACATTCCGGCGAAGGCGCCGACTAAGAATTGAGTTTTAGCCGCTGATTGGCGACACCGCAGGCCCGTCCGACCTCTCGACGCCTGCGGTGTTTTCTTTCTTTTTTCGTGACGCGGGGATGCCGGATGACTATATCCGGCACAATGACGACCACGATCCAGACGATCCGCGACGACTTTTCCCTGCTCGACGAGTGGGAGGACCGCTATCGCTACGTGATCGAACTCGGCGAAGCGCTGCCGCCGTTCCCCGACGCCGCGCGGACTCCCGCCAACAAGGTGCCGGGCTGCGTCAGCCAGGTGTGGCTCACCACCGACCAGGGACAAGGGACCGATCCGGTCATCACCTTCCAGGGCGATTCGGATGCCCATATCGTGCGTGGCCTGGTCGCTATCATGCTGGCGCTGTTTTCCGGGCGCCCGGCGAGCGAGATCCAGAAAACAGACGCCGAGGCGACACTCAAGGGGCTCGGCCTCGACGAGCACCTTTCGCCGCAGCGCGCCAACGGCCTGCGCTCGATGGTCAAGCGCATCAAGCACGACGCCGATACGGCGCTGAAGCAGATCGCCTGATCTGACAAATCGTATTTTGAGCGATTGGCCGGCTGGGCAATGGACTGGCATGCCCGCACGCTCAAAGCAAAAACGGCGCCCGAAGGCGCCGTCCGGCATCGAAATGGAAAAGATGCTGCTTCAGCGACCCTTGCGCTTGCGCCCAAGGCCCATCTTCTTGGCAAGCTGCGAGCGGGCGGCCGCATAGTTGGGCGCGACCATCGGGTAGCTTGCGTCGAGGCCCCACTTCTCACGATATTCATCGGGCGTGAGATTGTAGTGGGTCATCAGGTGGCGCTTCAGCGATTTGAACTTCTTGCCGTCCTCGAGACAGACGATGTAATCGTCATGGACAGAGCGCTTCGGGTTGACCGCAGGCTTCTGCTTGTCGGCGGGCGGCGCCTCGGCGGTGCCACCCACGCGGCCCAGGGCGGCATGGACATCGGCGATCAGGTTCGGCAGCTCGCCGACGGGTACGGGATTGTTGCTGACGTAAGCGGCGACCACATCGGCAGTCAGCTCAATCAGCGCGTCGCTATTTCGGGAAGGTGTTTCGGCGATATCCATTGTGTTCAGGCCCCAACGAGAGTTGTTTCTAACTGCGCCCTTTTTTCGGCTGGGCATCGCGCGAATTTCATGCAGGAAAGTGCCTCTGCGATTCGCGTCGAATTATCTTAATGATCCTACCAGTCAAGTAAGTCAATTCGCATATTGCGCTATATTCAACGATATATATCAAATATTCCCCGTTCAGCTTCAAACTTTCGTGCATCGCGTAACTTAGCGAGATTTTTCTGGTCTGACCAGCACGGGTGACGCCACGTCGAACCGCCGTTACATCGGCGAAAGCAGCTAAAATCGGCTCGATGCTTCGGCTATGCTTGACCTTCGACAGATCGCAAGGTTTCCCGATCCTAATGAAATCACGGGTTGCAAGACATTACTGGTGCCCGCGACTTGGCCGGAGCGGCGAAAACCGACAGCTCAATAGGGCGCGATGTATTTGCCATAAACCCAGCCGGCGACGAAATGACCGTTGCGCGACGGGTCGTGCCAAATCTCGCACCAACGGTAGCGGATCGTCTGCTGCTGCTTCCAGCGCGGCTGGCCCGCAATGTCGAGCAGGTTTATCCCGCCGGTGCAGCGTCCGGTCAATTGCAGCACGGTGCCGTTCGGGTAGGCGGCCTGCTTCTGCGAACTGCCCGAAGGATATTTGCGCGCATTAAGCGTGTCGCCGAAGGGCAGGTCCGACACTTGCCAAGCGGCAAAGGCGGTTGCATGAGACTGGCCGACAAAGGCCAGAACGGTTGAAGCGACGGCAAGAGCCGCAGCGGTGCGAACATAGAAACTCATTATCTCTCTCCTCTCCAGCCCAGTATCGGAGCGGCCATCACGCTATAAGCCGGGCCTTGAACCGGCGCTGATCGGCGTGTTCATTTGCCATTCAAGCAATTTCTACAGCGAGACGTAATGACCAGATCCCCTGCCTTTTCGACCGCCAGCCCGCCGCAGACCGAGAAGCGACCTGTCTTCGACACCCACCACGGCTTCACCCGCACCGACGACTATGCCTGGCTGCGGGCCGACAATTGGCAGGCGATGTTCAGGGACCCTTCCCTGCTCGACGGCCGGATCCGCGCCCATCTCGAAGCCGAGAATGCCTACCAGGCGGAGCTGATGGCCGATACGGCTGCGCTTCGGAAGCAGCTCTTCGCCGAGATGAAGGGGCGCATCAAGGAGGACGACTCCACCGTGCCGATGAAGGACGGACCCTACGCCTATGGTTCGTCCTACAGGCTGGGGGGCGAGCAGCCACGCTATTTCCGCACGCAGCGCGAAGGCGGCGAGGAGAAGATCCTGCTCGACGGTGACGTGGAAGCGGGCGGCAAGCCCTATTTCCGGCTCGGCGGCGTCGACCATTCAGCCGACCACGGGAAGCTTTTGTGGGCATTCGACGACAAGGGATCAGAATTCTTCACGCTGCGCGTGCGCGACCTCGGCAACGGCCAGGAACTGGCGGACCAGATCCCCGACACCGGAGGCGGGGGCGTCTGGAATGCCGGCGATGACGGATTCTTCTACACACGCCTCGACGACAATCACCGTCCCTCCAAGGTGCTGTTCCACGCGCTCGGCGACAACGCCGAAAACGATCGGCTGATCTATGAGGAAACCGATCCGGGCTTCTTCATGGATGTCGGCGGCACGCGCTCCAAAGAATGGATCATGATCGGCATCAACGATCACGAGACCTCGGAATACCGGCTGTTGCGCGCCGACGACCCGCGTGCCGAGCCGAAGCTGGTCGCCGCGCGCGAAACCGGCCTGCAATATGATCTGGAGGAAGGCGGAGACATCTTCTTCATCCTCACCAACGCCGACGGCGCCAAGGATTTCAAGGTCATGACGGCGCCGGCCAATGCTCCGGCACGCGCCAACTGGCGCGAGCTGGTTCCGCACGAGCCCGGACGGCTGATCCTCTCGGTCCTGGGCTTCAACAATTACATGGTCCGCCTGGAGCGCAAGGAAGGCCTGCCGCGCATCGTCGTGCGCGACCGCGAAAGCGGCGAGGAGCACCTCATCTTCTTCGACGAGGAAGCGTTCTCGCTCGGCCTGTCGGGTTCCTACGAATACGACACCGAGACCATGCGCTTCACCTATTCCTCGATGACGACGCCAGCGCAGGTCTTCGACTACAACATGCGCACCCGCGAACGCGTGCTCCTCAAGACCCAGGAAGTGCCTTCGGGTCATGAGCCCGACCACTATGTGACGCGGCGGCTGATGGCGCCCGCGGCCGACGGCGAGCTGGTGCCGATCTCGCTCATCCATCACCGCGACACGCCGCTCGACGGCTCGGCGCCTTGCCTGCTCTACGGCTACGGTTCCTACGGCATCACCGTGCCGGCGTCCTTCAACACCAATTGCCTGTCGCTGGTCGACCGCGGCTTCGTCTACGCCATCGCCCATGTCCGCGGCGGCAAGGACAAGGGCTACGGCTGGTACGACGACGGCAAGCGGGCGCAGAAGATCAATACGTTCACCGACTTCATCGCCTGCGCGCGCCATCTGGTGGCCGAGCGCTACACGGGGCATGACCGCATCGTCGCGCAAGGCGGCTCGGCCGGCGGCATGCTGATGGGGGCGATCGCCAATCTGGCGCCGGAGTGTTTTGGCGGCATCGTCGCCGAGGTGCCGTTCGTCGACGTGCTGACCACCATGCTCGACGCCACCTTGCCGCTGACGCCGCCCGAATGGCCGGAATGGGGCAATCCGATCGCCTCGGCCGAAGACTACCGGACGATCGCGGCCTATTCGCCCTATGACAATGTGGCCGCGCTCGACTATCCGCCGATCCTGGCGCAGGCCGGGCTCACCGATCCGCGCGTCACTTACTGGGAACCGGCCAAATGGGTGGCGCGGCTGCGCGAGCGCAAGCGCGGCGACAATCCGGTGCTGTTCAAGATCAACATGGAGTCCGGCCATGCCGGCGCTTCCGGCCGATTCTCCAGGCTGGAAGAGATCGCCTACACCTACGCCTTCGCGCTGAAGGTGGCGGGCAAGGCCGATTCAGTCTCGGCGGCGGCGAGCGTGTGAGAAGGACATTGCGTCGCGAGCCACGGCGTGGCTTTGATTGGGCGAAGTCGCGGAGGACCCTGGAATGATCGACCTGGCCACATTGGCGACCTATGTCGCGGTCGTGCTCGGCTTTGTGTTCATTCCCGGCCCCGCCACTCTGCTGACCGTCGCGCGGGCGACGAGTTCGGGAACGAAAGTGGGCATCGCCACCGGCGCCGGGATCGCGGCCGGCGATATATTCCACACCGTCATGGCGATGGTCGGCATCTCGGCGATCATCGCCACATCGGCGATGCTGTTCAGCATCGTCAAATATATCGGCGCGGCCTATCTCGTTTATCTTGGCATACGTGCGATCATCGAGAAGACATCGACCGATCCAGCCGCCGGTGCGCTTGCGATCCGGGCGGGCAACCGCCAGGCGGTGCTAACCGAGATGCTCAACCCCAAGACCGCGCTGTTCTTCCTCGCCTTCCTGCCGCAATTCGTGCGGCCGGAAAACGGATCGGTGATGCTTCAGCTGGCGGCATTGGGAATCATCTTCGTCCTGCTAGGCCTGTTCAGCACGGTCGTCTTCGCGGTGAGCGCGGGTGGGCTGGGCGCCTTCCTGCGCCGGAATCCCGCGGTGCTGAAATGGCAAGGCAAGGTCGTCGGCGCGATCTACTG